>NC_011566.1:2065000-2335000 GCF_000014885.1 Shewanella piezotolerans WP3 | reverse complement strand
TTTCAAATACCCGAAGATATTCGAAGTTTACATATTGCTATGGTCACTCAGTGGTTCATTGAGAAATATTTTTGATTGCATCTAAGATGCAATTTCGAATAACTCAACACCTGTGAGTGCCCACACAGATTTGCTTGTCATATTGTTAAAGAGCGTGAAGTCATCTTTCATACTTCGCCGAAGACGCTAGGTCGTTGGCTTGAGGAGGCGTATTCTACACTCTCCAGTGTCGGCGTCAAGCGCTTATTTTAAGAAGTTTTCTAAGCGTTGATTTCTTAATCACTCTCGTGAAATCCATCATCACCCGAAGCCCTTAAAGCGATTGTCACCTGAGGCTAATTTCCGAAGAAGTTAATCTCTCTAACACTGCTGCAAGTCCCGTACTACCTAAGTAGTTGGCCTGCTGTGCCGTGTCAGTGGATGCGAATTATAGGCAAATCCTGAGCAAGCGCAAGCGCTTTTTAAAGAAATAATATCTTTTTTATCACGTTTCTAGTTAAGCACATTTTAGTCACTAGTTACCCTCAGAGTTATCCACAAACAGCACTTAAAACGGCTACTTTATGGGCACGCGGCCTCAATGCTATAGTTGAGTACATTATTAACTTAGTCTTTAATGTTAGCGGTGTTTCCAGTTCACGCTAGTCAAAGTGCTAAGAGCTTAGAATAAGCGGCGGGCCCCCTTATTCGCTTCAAAATAAATTACTTAATAATAAGTAAAAAAAAGGGCGACTTTATAAGTCACCCTTCTATGTCTATTTTGTCGCGGTCTTAGCTTAGCTTAGCTTACCGTGACACTGTTTGTACTTCTTACCAGAACCACATGGACAAGGATCATTTCGACCCACTTTCTCACCTTCACGTACCTGAGGCTGAGTTGCAGCTAATGCTGCGCTCTCCTCCGCACCGACTATAGCTTCAGCTGCAGCATGTTGGTAATCACGACGGATCTTTGCATCTTCTTGACGACGACGCTCTTCCATCTCTTCAACATCTGACTGCGCTTGAACTTGTACTTTAGACAAAATACTAATCACATCGTGCTTTAATGACTCAAGCATCTGCTGAAATAGCTCAAACGACTCACGCTTATACTCTTGCTTTGGATTCTTTTGCGCGTAGCCACGTAAGTGAATACCTTGACGTAGATGATCCATGGCCGATAGATGCTCTTTCCAAAGCCCATCCAAAGTTTGCAACATAACTGCTTTTTCAAATTGACGTAGAACTTGCTCGCCTACCATCTCTTCTTTAGCTTTATATGCATTAATCCATGTATCTACAATACGCTCACGCAATGTTTCTTCATGAAGATCATCTTCCTTATCTAGCCACTCTTGGATAGGAAGTACCATTGTATACTCTTGCTGCAATCGCTGTTCTAAACCTGCAACATCCCATAGCTCTTCTACTGACTGAGGCGGGATATACTGATCCATTAATTCATTGATTACATCAGTCTGAATATTAGTAATGGTATCTTTAATACTCTCAGCATCCATAAGCTCATTACGTTGAGCATAAACAACCTGGCGCTGGTCGTTAGCAACATCATCAAACTCAAGCAGCTGTTTACGAATATCAAAGTTACGTGCTTCAACTTTACGTTGTGCATTCTCAATGGCACGAGATACCCACGGATGCTCAATAGCTTCACCTTCTTCCATACCGAGTTTCTTCATCATTGAAGATACTCTGTCAGAGGCGAAGATACGCATTAAGCTATCTTCCATAGATAAATAGAAGCGGGAAGAACCAGCATCACCTTGACGACCAGAGCGACCACGCAACTGGTTATCGATACGGCGAGATTCATGACGCTCTGTACCTAGGATATGCAAACCGCCAGCATCAACAACTTCGTCGTGACGAATTTGCCAATCAGCCTTAATTTTAGCTCTTTGCTCATCGGTAGGATTAGCAAGGGCTTCAATTTCCATATTCCAATTGCCACCTAACACGATATCGGTACCACGACCGGCCATGTTAGTTGCAACGGTTACCGCGCCAGTACGACCCGCCTGGGCAACGATGTCTGCTTCACGCTCATGGAATTTAGCATTCAAAATCTCATGAGGGATCTTTTCTTTCTTTAATAAGCTGTGCAGTAATTCTGATTGCTCAATTGAAACAGTACCGACAAGCACTGGTTGACCGCGTTCACGACAACCAACAATATCCTTTACAATCGCTGCATACTTCTCTTCAGCAGTCAGATAAACCAAATCAGGATTATCTTGACGAACCATTGGACGGTTAGTCGGAACGACTACGGTATCCAGACCATAAATATGCTGGAATTCGAAAGCTTCGGTATCCGCAGTACCCGTCATACCCGCAAGCTTCTCATATTGACGGAAGAAGTTCTGGAAGGTAATAGATGCTAAAGTTTGGTTCTCATTTTGAATATGAACGCCTTCTTTTGCTTCTACAGCCTGATGCAGACCTTCAGACCAACGACGACCAGGCATAGTACGACCTGTATGCTCATCAACAATGATCACTTCATTATCTTGAACAATATAGTCGACATCTTTTTCAAATAAGGTATGTGCACGCAGTGCAGCATTAACATGATGCAACAGAGAAATGTTAGCAGCAGAGTACAGTGAGTCGCCTTCGGCTAACATGCCACGCTCAGTAAGTAGCACTTCGACCTTTTCTTGGCCTCGCTCTGTCATATGAACTTGCTTGGCTTTTTCATCGATAGAGTAATCACCTTCACCGATCTCTTCTTCAGTATCTTCTTTTTCTTGCTGAATCAGATTTGGGATGAGGGTATTTATCTTAGTATATAGCTCTGAGCTATCTTCAGCTGCACCAGAAATAATAAGTGGAGTACGCGCTTCATCAATTAAGATTGAATCGACTTCATCGATAAGTGCATAATGCAAAGGGCGCTGAACACGCTCGGCAGGCGAAAACGCCATATTGTCACGCAGGTAATCAAAGCCAAACTCGTTATTGGTACCGTATGTGATATCGGCATCATAAGCGGCTTTCTTTTCTACTTGCCCAAGTCCTGCAACATTAATTCCTACGCTTAAACCAAGGAACTCAAAAAGAGGACGGTTATTTTCGGCATCACGACCAGCTAGGTAGTCGTTAACTGTAATAACGTGAACACCTTTACCTGTTAAGCCATTTAAGTAGGCTGGCAAGGTCGCCGTAAGCGTTTTACCTTCACCGGTACGCATCTCTGCAATTCGGTTACTATCCAAAATCATGCCACCAATAAGCTGGACATCGAAATGACGCATTTCGAAAACACGCTTTGATGCTTCGCGTACGGTTGCGAATGCCTCTGGTAAAACGTCATCTAGGGTTTCCCCTGCCTCTAGACGTTCACGAAAGACTTTAGTTTTTGCTTTTAATTCTTCATCTGATAACTGCCCGTACTCTTCTTCAAAACCATTAATTTTATTAACGACTTTACCGAAAGCCTTAAGCGTACGATCGTTGCGACTACCAAATACTTTTGTCAGTAATTTACCAAACATCTGAACCACTTCTATGTTGTTGGCCAAGTCCCTTTTAGAGCCTGAAAGCCTATTTTCGATTAACCTGCCTTGCGGTAGACATATTTTTGCGGATCAATTTGCTGTCCACCGCGCAACACTTCATAGTGCACATGAGGCCCGGTTGAGCGCCCAGTACTTCCCATAACAGCGATCTTATCGCCTTTAGCGACCACGTCGCCTACGGTTACTGACAAAGCTTTATTGTGACCATAACGAGTTCGTAGACCATTACCATGATCAATTTCAACTAGCTCGCCATACCCAAACATCTTGTCCGCCCACATAACTACGCCACCTGCGGTAGCGACTACATCGACGCCCTCTTCTCCAGCAAAGTCGATGCCTTTATGCATCGTACGTTTACCGCTAAAGGGATCATTTCGTAAACCATAGGGCGATGATAACCAACCTTTCTTAATTGGTCGCCCAGATATATAACGTTCTTCATCTATATGGAGATTAGATGCTACCGTTTCAAGTAGTGAGAGCTGAACATTATTATTATCCATTCTTAATACCAGCGCATCCATATCGGCAATGAGCTGATCGAGTTCAATGTTAGTACCTAATTCACTCGCACCACCAACACCGACTTCTGAAGAGAAATCAAATTGATCTTCTAATTGATTATTTAGAGCAACTTGCTGACCCAACGCTTCTATACGCGTGAGTTTAGCTTGCATACGTGCAACGTGCGCCACTAACATCGACAATTGAGTTTCAGTTGCACTCTTTAAAGAGAGCAACTCGCTTTTTTGCTCTTCACGAGCCAAGCGTTCACTATCGGCATTGGTCTGTTGCTCTATAAGCTGCTTAGCATTGTGTTGATAAAGACCTGTTCCTGCTGCAATGAGCAAGATAGGTAATAACAACCAACGCTTTCCCGGTTGCCAGCGTGCGGCACCGTTTCGACCTTGAATAAAAACTGTTACACTCATAGCCTAATTAAGCCATTTTATTATCATATGAAAAAGCCCCCACAGGATCTCAGTCAGTTACTGCATCAGCAAGGGAACATGCCCAATTTGGCTGAAAAAGCAGAACTGCTATTACACTTAGATCACTACGTCAAAAAAGTGCTTACTGATCCAGTGATAGAGCAGCTAAAGGTTGCCAATCTACGCCAAGGTACCTTGGTAATTGAAACAACAACGGCGGCTTGGGCTGCAAGAATTAACTTCCAAAAACCCAAAATATTGCAAATGCTGCAAGCCGAAACGCTACCCATGCTTACCGCTATCGAAGTCAAAGTCAACCCAAGCTTGTTAATGTATGAAACAAAATCCAAACCTGCTCACAACCACATAAGTGAAAATGCGGCAGCTCACATTGAAGCTTTAGCTGAACATGCAGAAGGTACGTTGGCGGTAAAACTAAAACGGCTGGCTGCATTAGCCAGCCGTTCAAGGCAATCTTAATTCGTTATTAAGCGAATACGGCACCTGAAGGTACTGAGAAACTTACTGGAGCATCAGCTTCTTTTTCAAAGCTGACTATCTCCCAAGCATCTTGCTGTGCAAGCATTGCACGCACTAACTGGTTGTTCAGTGCATGCCCTGTTTTATAGGCACAGAACTCACCAACAATCGCATGACCTGCAACATAAAGGTCACCAAATGCATCTAAGATCTTGTGCTTAACGAACTCGTCCTCATAACGCAGGCCATCGGGGTTGAGGACTCGGTATTCGTCAAGTACAACGGCGTTTTCCATACTGCCACCAAGCGCAAGATTATTTGCTCTCAAGTATTCAATATCGCGCATAAAGCCAAAGGTTCTCGCACGACTGATATCTTTAACAAAAGCAGAAGATGAAAAATCCATCACCATGTGCTGTTGACTACGGGCGATCTCTGGATGATTAAAGTCAATGGCAAAATCAACTCTAAAACCTTTGAATGGTTTTAACTCAGCCCACTTATCACCGTCTTCAACACGAATCGGTTTAGTGATCTTGATGTACTTCTTAGCGGCGGCTTGCTCTTCAATACCTACAGACTGTAGTAGGAATACAAAAGGGCTCGCACTGCCATCCATAATCGGGATTTCAGGAGCATCAACTTCAATAATGGCGTTATCAATGCCCAATCCAGCAAGTGCTGCAAACAGATGCTCAATTGTCGAAATACGAACACCGTCGTCATTTACTAGCGCAGTACACATTGTTGTTTCACGTACTTGTTCAGCAACAGCTGGAATTTCAACTGCCGGTGACAAATCGGTACGAACAAGCATGATGCCAGTATTAACAGGTGCGGGTTTAATGATCAAAGTAACCTTGTTGCCGGAATGCAATCCAACACCAGTAGTTTTAACCATTTCTTTGACTGTTCTTTGAAAAATCATGTATTTACCCGTTTATTCGCTCAACAAAAAAGCACAATCCATACACTTTTCAACCGTGTACAGGCGATGCTGGTCGGATATCTTAGCATATCTTTGCAAATATACCAAAAACACACCCACTATAAGACAATATATTAGTATAGCCTTATAATAGTTAACACCTTATTAACATTCGCTTTAATCAGCTTGCTTACGCAAAAATGCTGGAATATCTAAGTAATCAAGGTCGCTCTTTTTCTCTGCTGTTGGTGCTGCTGCTGGTTGAGTTGCAGCAGCTGTATTCCCGTGTGATAACGTTGGCGAAATTGGTTCTTCCGCTGCAAAGGTTTCAGCACGAGTTTCCGCAGGAACAATCGGCTCTGGACGTGGAGTGGGCTTTGTTACCAGCTGAATATCTGGCTTTTTCTCAGCGCCAATACCTGTTGCTACAACCGTGACACGCAATTCATCTGACATTTCAGGATCAATAACTGCACCGACAACCACAGTCGCATTGTCAGAAGCATAAGCTTTAACATGGTTACCCACAGTCTCAAACTCTTCGATGCTCATATCCATACCGGCTGTGATATTCACAAGTACACCACGAGCACCGGCAAGATCGATATCTTCTAGTAAGGGGCTTGCAACAGCAGCTTCTGCAGCTTCTTCTGCGCGATCTTCACCGCTCGCTACACCTGTGCCCATCATAGCATTGCCCATTTCCGACATCACGGTTTTCACATCGGCGAAATCGACGTTAATCAAACCTGGACGCGTGATAAGCTCAGCAATACCTTGCACCGCACCAAGCAGTACGTTGTTTGCTGCAGCAAAAGCATCAAGCAGTGATGTACCACGACCTAACACTTTTAACAGCTTTTCGTTTGGAATGGTGATCAGTGAATCAACATTTTTAGCAAGTTGCTCAATACCTTGATCCGCGAAGGTCATGCGTTTTTTGCCTTCGAAAGGAAATGGCTTAGTTACCACAGCAACGGTAAGGATGCCCTCTTCGCGAGCAACCTCTGCAACAACAGGAGCTGCACCTGTTCCAGTACCTCCCCCCATACCCGCGGCGATAAAGATCATGTCAGATCCTTTAATTGCGTTGCGAATACTTTCTTTGTCTTCTTCAGCGGCTAAACGACCAATTTCAGGATTAGCTCCAGCACCTAAACCTTTAGTTACATCGCGGCCCAATTGAATCGTTGTGCTAGCAGCAGACTTACGTAATGCTTGCGCATCAGTATTTGTCGCTACGAATTCAACACCTTCGATATTGTGCTTAACCATATGTTCGACAGCATTACCACCACCGCCACCGACACCGATGACCTTGATCACCGCTTCATCTGTATGACTATCCATGATCTCAAACATGGTATTTTCTCCGTTTGCCTGCGTTACTAAATTAAAACTCGCCTTTAAACCAACTTTGAACCCGATTCCAAAGACTGGTGACCCCTTGTCGTTCTGGACGCTCAAACTGACGTTCTATCACTCTGCGCGCACCATAATGAAGCAGCCCAACTCCTGTGGAGTAGATAGGCTGATCGACATATTCATATAAACCTTTAACTGGCAACGGTTGTGCCATTCTTACTGGCATTCCAAACGTTGCTTCGGCAACATCAACAGCCCCTTCAATTGAGGCCGTACCACCTGTTAACACAATGCCCGCTGCAACTTGGTCTTCAAGTCCGCTTTCGCGTAGTTGCTTTAGTATTAATTCAAATAGCTCTTGGTATCTTGGCTCAACCACTTCTGCCAATGTATGCCTAGACATACTGCGCGATGGTCGCCCTCCGACTGAAGGGACTTCGATGCTGTCTTCTCGACTTACCATGGAGCTTCGTGCACTCGCGTGCTGCACTTTAATTTGCTCAGCATGGGATAACGGAGTGCGGAAAATTTTAGCGATGTCGTTAGTCACCTGATTACCTGCAACAGGCACTACTGCACAATGGCGTAGTGCACCATTAGTATAAACCGCAATATCGGTTGTACCGCCACCCATATCAACTAAACAGACACCCAGGTCTTTCTCGTCATCGGTTAACACCGAGTCTGCAGAGGCAATGGCTGAAAACACTAGATCATCAACTTTTAGTCCGCAGCGCTCTACGCTCTTGGTAATATTCTTTGCCATGTCATTAGCGCAAGTCACGATATGTACTTTTGCCTCCATTCGCATACCAGACATGCCAATAGGACTCTTAATCCCATCTTGTACGTCGATGGCATACTCTTGCGGTAACACATGCAAAATTCGTCTTTCAGTTGGAATTTTTACTGAGCGCGCCGTATGGATAACATTGTCGACATCTTCTTGTGTCACCTCTTCATCGTTAATCGATACCATGCCATTTTCGTTCTGACATTCGATATGTTTACCCGATATACTCAGATAAACGGAAGAGACTTGGCAATCTGCCATTAATTCTGCTTGATCGAGTGCTCGCTGTACGCTGCGTACAATAGAATCAAGATCGTTTACACCACCTTTATCCATCCCTCGTGAAGGGTGGTTGCCGAGGCCGACAATACTGATCTCGCCATCAGGCAATACTTCACCAATGATCACAGCAACTTTTGAAGTTCCTATGTCCAAGGCAACGATCAGATTTCTATCTAGATTCTTAGTCATTAATTAACGGCTCTCTGTTTGTGCATCATCCCAATCTACGGCCAGTCCAGTGTCGTAGCGCAAATCCACCACTCCTACCTTTTTATCTTGCGCAGCAAGCTTGGGGTAGACGTGGATAAACCTTTGTATCCTTGTCATACTATCTTCTCGGCCAAGCTCAAGCCTGATACCGTTATTTAACTCTGCATGCCATGCATGTCTTGCACTTAAGCTCAAACTCTTCAAGCTAAATCCATTGATGGTTAACAGCTCTCCAAGTTGCTGATAGGTTGTCAGTACTGACTTACCTTGTGCCTCTGGTCCCGTCAACGAAGGTAAATTGGGTATCCCCTCTTTCACTGGAGCATCAAACACCTCGCCATAGGTGTTGAGCCAAGCATCCCCATTCCAATGGGCAACAGGAACTTGCTCGATCAAATACACTTTTAACTTTGCAGGCCACTCACGTCTTACCGACGCCTGATAAACCCATGGCAAGGCTTCCAATGCCTGCTGCACTTGATTCACATCTGCAGAGAAAAAGCTTCTTTGCATCAAATCTTGCAGTGCAACTTGAATCTCTTGGTCAGCGGTATAATTTCGCTCACCATTAATCGCAACAGCTTCAATCGGTAACGCATCTGCATCATTTAGCACTGCATTCAGTTTAAAAGCAGCAGCTGAAAGCCCAATTAAAACACATGCTAGAAACACTAACCCAAAGCATAAATACCAATCGGTTTTTAACAGCAAAACTCGAATACGTTGGCCTTTATCGCTCCAAGACATCTTTACGCCCTCTTTTTAGGTCGCGAAGAGGGAAAACCGGCCATTATATAGACCTTATCCTGAGCGTCAAAATTTGCTGGGTAACTCATTGTATATATTTCTAAGTTACCCATTTTTCTCTTCAGCTTCTTTTACGTTAAAGCCTAAATTCGACTGTGCCAAATTTCGCGACAACACGCCAATGTTACCCGCGCCTTGAGTGAGAAGCAGATCACCGTTTTGAAGTATTTCTGGCAATACGGTTTGCAACTGTTCGGTACTAGCAACAAATACAGGTTCAAGTTGACCACGTACGCGGATAGAGCGACACAGTGCACGGCTATCAGCCCCTGGTATCGCAGCTTCTCCAGCAGCATAAACATCAAGTAGCAATAAGCAATCCACCTGAGAGAGTACCTCGACAAAATCCTCGTAGAGGTCACGAGTGCGGCTATAACGATGTGGCTGATAGATCATCACCAACCTTCTTTCAGGCCAGCCCTGTCTAGCAGCTTTGATTGTTGCTGCAACTTCACTTGGATGATGACCGTAATCATCAACTAATTTGACTTCACCTTTAGCGGTTTCAAAGTCACCAACCTGCTGAAAACGGCGACCTATGCCTTGAAACTCTGCTAGCGCTTTGATGATAGCTTCATCTTCAATGTCATCTTCACTGGCGACAGCAATTGCCGCTAAAGCATTTAGTACATTGTGTTCACCAGGCAAGTTCACTGACAGATTCAGATCGGCAACGCCACTTCGCCTTACTGTAAACTGGCTGCTATAACCTGTTTGAGTGAAACCAACCGCTTGTACATCTGCATCATCACCGAAACCATAAGTCACTACTTTCCGGCTAAAACGCGGTAAAAGTTCTCGCACAATAGGATCGTCGATACAAACCACCGCGACACCATAAAATGGTAAGTTATGAATGAAGTCGACAAAGGTGTTCTTTAACTTCTCAATGTCTCCACCATAGGTATCCATATGGTCGGCTTCGATGTTAGTTACAACACTCACCATAGGCTGTAGATGCAAAAAGCTCGCATCACTTTCATCGGCTTCAGCTATCAGGTAACGGCTATGCCCTAAACGTGCATTAGTGCCTGCGCTATTTAATAAGCCACCAATAACAAAAGTAGGATCACGATCTGCTTGGCCATATACACTGGCAATTAAACTGGTTGTGGTTGTTTTACCGTGAGTGCCTGCAACAGCAACGCCGTGGCGGTAACGCATTAACTCCGCTAACATCTCTGCACGTTGTACCACAGGGATCCGCAATTCTTTCGCAGCCATCAACTCAGGGTTATCAGCACTGATCGCGGTTGAAACTACGACTACGTCAACATCCTTAACATTATCGGCATTGTGGCCAATATGGATCACAGCGCCCAACTGACTTAGTCGATCTGTAACTGTATTTTCAGCGATATCAGAGCCACTCAATTGGTAGCCCTCGTTAACAAGCACTTCCGCTATGCCGCCCATACCTGCACCACCTATTCCTACAAAATAGATATGCTTCACCCTACGCATTTCGGGGATCATGGTTCTTAGCTGCGAATACTTCTCTGCTTTGTTACTCATCTCAACCCTTTTCCGCTAATTTAATACAGGCGTAGGCAACTCGTTGCGTTGCATCGAGTACTGCCACGTCTCGGGCGCGCTCGCCCATTTTGCATAACTCTTTTCTGTCAGACGCTAGCATCGACAATTTACTTATCAACTTACTGCTATCCACTAAAGGTTGTGGTAGTAAAAATGCAGCGCCAGCCTCAACTAACACCTGGGCATTTTTGGTTTGATGGTCATCTACAGCATGAGGATATGGCACTAATAGACTCGGCAGTCCGACTGCTGCAAGCTCTGATACCGTCAATGCACCCGAACGGCACACAACCACATCAGCCCAGCGATATGCTGCTTCCATATCGTCAATAAACTCAGCGACCTTCACGCTACCATCTTGGCCTAAGTGCTGATATTCAGCCTTAACCGATGCTAAATTATTACGTCCAACTTGATGCCAGACTGTCATTGGATGGGTTTTACTCACCCCCTCAAGCGCACCTGGCATGACATCGTTAAATATCTTGGCCCCTAAACTACCACCCACCACTAAAACCTTCAGCGCTTCCTCTTCACAAGCTTTATCTCTATTGCCACCCAGGGCAATTAACTCTTTGCGAATTGGATTACCAACAGTTTCAGCACGAACATCTGTAAATGTGTCCGGGAATGCACACAGCACTTCAGTCGCGACCTTAGATAAAAGCTTGTTGGTCATCCCTGGAATAGCGTTTTGCTCATGTAAAACTAATGGGATGCCTGATAACCTTGCAGCTACGCCACCCGGTCCACTGGCAAAACCGCCCATGCCCATCACCACATCAGGTTTAAAATCTTGGATCACTGAGCGAGCCTGCATAACTGAGCGCAGGATCTTGAATGGAGCAGCCAATTTACGTAATAAACCGTTTCCTCGAACCCCTTTGATATCAAGAAAATCGATATCGAAGCCGTGTTGAGGCACTAATCTCGCTTCCATTCTATCGGCCGTACCTAACCAGCGCACCTTCCACCCCTGCTGGCTTAAGTATTTAGCAACCGCAAGCGCAGGAAAGACATGGCCGCCAGTGCCGCCTGCCATAATTAAAATGCGCTTTTGTTGTGCTTGGTCAGTCATTAATTCACTCATTATTTTGGACCTCGGCCTTCAACGGCTTGGATCACACTTAATCGTCTTTCGTAATCAATTCGGATCAGCATCATCGCTGCTGCCGTCATGACCCATAAACTACTACCACCATAGCTAATGAATGGCAGGGTCAACCCCTTTGTGGGTAGCATGCCGATACTTGCACCTACATTGACCACCGTTTGAAAACAGATCCAAATACCAATGCCGTAGGCAAGGTAGCCATCAAATGCACGTTCAAGCGATAAACACATGTTACCTAGCTTAATCGCTCTCAAAGCGACAAACAGCAGCACTGCAAGCACCACAATAATGCCGATAAATCCTAATTCCTCACCAATAACGGCAAAGATAAAATCGGTATGAGCTTCAGGCAGGTACTCTAGTTTTTGAATACTATTTCCTAAACCTTGTCCAAACCAGTCGCCACGCCCATAAGCCATTAACGATTGGGTTAGCTGATAGCCACTGCCAAATGGATCTTGCCAAGGATCTAAAAATGACGTCACTCGTCGCATACGATAAGGCTCTAATGCCACCAAAGCCACAAACGCTAATACTCCGGTCAGGATCAGCGCAAAAAAGTCTAACAACCTGGCTCCAGCCAAAAATAACAAGCCTACAGTGCCAACAAATAGCACCACTACAGTGCCTAAATCCGGCTGCATTAAAATTAGAAATGCATACACTGCAAATACGGCAATTGGCTTATAAAAGCCTTTAGCGTTTTCTCTAATTTCTTGATGCCGCCTTACCAAATACCCAGCCATATAAATTGCAAAAACAAACTTGGCGATCTCTGCAACTTGTATTCGAATCGGACCAACCGTTAACCAGCGCGTAGCACCGTTTACCGTGGTCCCTACTAACAATACTGCGACCAGCATAATGCCTACAATCAACAGCAAAAATGGACTAAAATTTTGCCAATGCCGCATCTCTACTTGTAAAACGACTGCCGCAATAATCATACAGCCCACTAAATACGCGCCATGGCGCCATACAAAGTGAAATGGATTACCTGTTAAACTCTGCGCTTCAGGCATCGAGGCGGACATCACCATCACAAATCCAAAGCAGATTAACGACAATACCGCGAACAGCAGTGCTCTATCATACAGCTGCATACCTGGCGCAGCTCTATCTGCAAATAAGTTTGCTAGCGACCACTTAAAGCGGCCGCTAAACAGACTGAGCTGCTTCTCTGTGCTAGGCATTTAACTTGCCAACTTCAGCACGAAAATCATCACCACGCGCCATAAAATTAGGGTACATATCTAAACTGGCACATGCTGGTGACAAAATAACGATATCGCCTGCAGTTGAAATTTCATTGGCTAACGCTACCGCCTCAGCCATAGTCTTAACGGACTGCGAGCCCTCTTTAAGAGCGGCAATTTTGTCACCATCTTTACCTAAGGTGATTACACTGCTGACCCTTTCGAGCGCCGTCGCTAGGGCGGTAAAATCTGCACCTTTACCATCACCGCCAGCAATCAAAATCAATTCGCCTAAGTGCTCACTTAAGCCTTCGATTGCTGCTACTGTTGCGCCAACATTGGTAGCTTTAGAGTCGTTGACATAAGTCACCCCAGCAATATCGGCAACCACTTCACAGCGGTGAGTCAGCCCTGTGAACTGTTTAGCCACTTCGACTAAATATTCGCGGCCAATATCAACACTACTCGCCAGCGCCATTGCTGCAATCAAATTAGCGTGGTTATGACTGCCCACCAATGCAACCTCACTAATAGGCATAATCACACTGCTACCACGTACGATATTCCCTTCTGCACCCCCCCAAGCATCAACTTCTGGCGCATCTAAACCAAAGCTATTTTGGTTCATTGGGCTATTTGGCAACGTCAGAAGATCTTCTCGATTAAACAGTACGCTTTTGCTTTGGTCATACAGATTCAATTTGGCTTGTCGGTAAGACTCCAAATCATTGTAACGATCCATATGATCTTCACTAATGTTTAAACAGGTTGCAGCAATACAATTGAGGCTATGGGTGGTCTCAAGCTGGAAACTTGATAGCTCAAGCACATAAAGCTCTTTTGGATTCAATAACAGATCCAGTACAGGAATACCGATATTGCCACCCAAGGTATAAGATAATCCTGCCGCGGCAGCCATTTCACCGACTAAAGTAGTGACTGTAGACTTACCATTTGAGCCGGTAATACCTATCACACGGGCGGGGCTATTGGCGATCGCTCTAGCGAATAGCTCGACATCGCCAATCACTTCTATGCCCATATCAAATGCCGCGCGTACCTCTGGTGTTTCTACCGAAATACCGGGGCTAATAACAATCTGAGTCGCTTGAACTAAGTAACGGCAATCAAACCCGCCAGCGATTAACTCAACATCAGGATAGGCGGCAGCCAGTTTATCTGCGCCAGGGGGCTGCTCTCGACTGTCCATCACCAATGGGGTTATCCCTTGATCACACAGGTAGCGTACAACTGACAAGCCAGTTGCTCCCAATCCTAATACTATGTGTGAATACTGCTGCGCCATGTTATATGTCCGTTTTATCTAAGCTTCAACGTTGCAAGACCGAGCAACACTAAGAACAGGGATATGATCCAAAAGCGTACGATAACGCGCGGTTCTGGCCACCCTTTTAACTCATAATGATGATGTATAGGTGCCATACGGAAGATACGCTGGCCTCTTAGCTTGTAAGAACCGACCTGCAATATAACGGATACGGTTTCCATGACGAATACACCACCCATGATGACAAGCAAAATCTCCTGACGCACTAATACCGCAATTGCGCCAAGTGCTGCGCCAAGTGCTAGAGAGCCAACATCGCCCATAAATACTTGTGCTGGATAGGTGTTAAACCATAAGAATCCAAGCCCTGCACCGACAATCGCGGTACAGACAATCACTAACTCACCCGCTCCAGGAAGATAAGGAATGTGCAAATAGTTAGCAAATTGAACGTGTCCAGAAAGGTATGCTATTAATGCAAAAGCAGCTGCGACCATAACAGTTGGCATAATAGCTAGACCATCGAGACCGTCTGTTAAGTTAACCGCGTTACTTGACCCCACAATAGTGAAGTACACTAATACAATGAAAAAAGCCCCCAATTGTGGCATCACATCTTTAAAGAAAGGCACCACTAACTGCGTTTCTCCAGCCGTATCGGCTGATGCGTAAAGATAAACTGCAATCACAATGGCAGCAATAGATTGCAATAGGTACTTCCAGCGTGCAATCAAGCCTTTAGTATCTTTCCTAACCACTTTACGGTAATCATCGATAAACCCAATGGTGCCGAAACTTGCTAGCACAAACAGCACAACCCACACATAGCGGCTACCTAAATCGCCCCAAAGCAATACACTAATAAAAATACCAGCAAGAATAAGTAAGCCACCCATAGTAGGTGTTCCACGCTTACTAAAGTGAGACTCAGGGCCGTCATTACGCACGACTTGACCAATTTGCAATAATTGCAATCGTTCTATCATCTTTGGTCCCCACCAAAGACTAAACATCAATGCCGTCATCAATCCAAGAATGGCTCGGAAGGTGACATAAGAAAATACGTTAAACCCACTGTAAAACTGGGTTAAATACTCCGCCAGGTAAACCAGCATTAAACAAACTCCCCGCGACCAAAGGCCATTGTTAAAGCTTCAACTACACGTTCCATTCTCGCACTGCGAGAACCTTTGACTAATATAGTGATATCAGCATTAGACTCATTAATGTAAGTCATTAACTTTTCTACTAATTCATCAATATTTCTGTGGTGTGCAGCACCAAAAGCATGACTTGCACCTTCACTTAGCTCGCCAACACAAAACAGTGCATCAACACCCTTTGCTTTAGCTTCTGCGCCTAGCTCATTGTGCAAAAGGGCGGCATTGTCGCCTAATTCTCCTAAATCGCCCAGCACTAAACACCGATTTCCGCTAATTTCTTGAAGCCAGTCAATCGCGGCGCCTACCGAGGCGGGGTTAGCATTATAGCTATCATCAATTACCGTCACTCTACCTAAACGAGTTGGCAACATTCTGCCCTTAACGGGTTCAAGCAGGCTCAGTCCTTGATTGATAAAGCTTAATGACATACCAAGTGCCAAACATATACTACTAGCAGCCAATGCATTAAGTACCTGATGACGGCCTGCAAGTGGTAAAACAACAGATTCAACCTGGTCTGCATAGGAAATATCGAAGCTGTATCGTCCACCTTTATCTGCGTGTAATGCAGTTGCTTTTACATCAGCGGCCGCATCAATAGCGAAGGTCAACTGAGTTAAATGTTGAGATGCCGCTAACATCACAGCCGCAAAAGCATCATCGGCATTGATAACCGCTATACCATCTGTAGCAACGTGATTGAATATCTCAGATTTAGCTTTGGCAACACCCGCTAACGAACCAAACCCTTCAAGGTGCGCCGAGGCAACATTATTCACCATCGCCACACTAGGTTTAACTAGGCTAGAGGTATAATCAATTTCACCAGCATGATTAGCACCAAGCTCAAACACACCAAACTGATCACCGGCTTGTAATCGTAATAATGTCAGCGGCACACCAATTTCGTTGTTAAAATTCCCAGCGGTATAAAGCACTTGATGTTGCTGTGACAGAATGGTGGCAACCATCTCTTTGACGCTGGTTTTGCCATTTGACCCTGTTAATGCAACACAAACTGGCGCTAGCTTCTCTCGAACATAAGCGCCAATATCACCCATTGCTCGCTGGCTATTGTCTACAATGATTTGCGCAACAGCATCTGGGAGTTCGCGCTCAACCAGCACAGCCCTTGCGCCATTCTCAGCAGCTGATCCAACAAAGTTATGGCCATCAAAGTTGTCACCTTTCAGTGCCACAAATAGTGTTTTTCCATCCACTGCGCGACTATCACTCGATACCTGCTCTATCGAAAAATCGTCTCCGAGCAACTTGCCACCAAGGTGCTCAGCGATTTCGGTTAGCGATAGCTTTATCATGCGTTACCTTCCGCTATGGCTTTGGTAAACGCGCGTTCGTCATAATTCAATTTTTCACCATTAACTTCTTGGTAAGTCTCATGCCCTTTACCGGCAAGTAGCACCATGTCACCAGGTTTTGCCAAGGCAACCACTTCTCTAATCGCCGTTTTTCGATTAACTTGAGATTGCGCCTTTTGTGGCTCTGTAAATCCTGAGAATACATCTGCGATGATATCTTCAGGGTTTTCACTGCGTGCATTATCGCTGGTCACCATCACGTGGTCCGCAAACTGCTCTGCACTACTTGCCATCATAGGGCGCTTACCTGAATCTCTATCTCCACCACAACCAAACAGGCACCATAATTCACTCTTACAGTGCACTCTTAACGCCTGTAAAGCCTGCTCGATAGCATCTGGCGTGTGGGCATAATCAACCACTAAAGTCACATTACCTGAGGTGGTAAAACGCTCCATTCGACCAGCAACAGGCGTCAGGGCTGACGCGAGTCTTACTATGGCCGCCATATCTTCACCGACAAGGTAAAGTGCGCCCAGCGCTGCCACTAAATTAGAAAGATTAAAGTCACCTAATAGCGGCGACTGCAGTTTAGCTTCGCCTTCAGGCCAAACTAATGTGCATGTAACACCACCATCATGGTATAGACACTGCTTGGCATAGATATCTGCCTTAGTATTGCCCTTAATACTGAAGCCTAATGTTTTAGTTGATGTAGCTTGAGCTAACCACGAGGCGCCTATTGCATCATCGCAATTTATCAAGCCGGCACGTAGAGAACTGAATGTAAACAGACGTTGCTTAGCTGCGCCGTAAGCCTCCATCGTATGGTGGTAATCGAGATGATCACGGCTCAAATTTGTAAAGACAGCCACATCAAAAGGTACCGCCTCAACACGGCCTTGTACTAAACCATGACTAGACACTTCCATAGCGCAGGTATCTGCATGGCTTTTTTCAAAATTTTGTAATTGCTTAATCAGGGTAATTGCATCGGCAGTGGTGTTGCCACTATCGACGAGTTCCCCCCATAGTCCATTGCCCAGCGTCCCCATCACAGCAGTTTGCTTGCTCTGCAGTTGCTGTAATTGGGCAATTAACTGCGTAACTGAGGTTTTACCGTTAGTGCCCGTAACCCCGATAATTTTTGGTCGTTTGCTCGACAAAGGGTACGCCTGCGCTGCTAGCACTGACACTTGACGGTTTAACTGGAAAAACGAAATTAGCAAACCATCATCGGTGCTAATATTGCCGTGCTCTTCTGGCGAGTCGGTATGCACCAACACCGCTGCGGCGCCATTGTCCAATGCGGCTTGAATATACTGTCGTCCATCTACCTGATAACCCGGTACAGCGACAAAAAGATCGCCCGCTTTTAGCGCGCGGCTATCAAGCGTGAGATCATTGAAAACTTCTATGCCTGAATAGTGGAACCAGGGAGCAAGGAGATCTCGAATTAACATTATTCTGCACTCCTAGATAAAGCAGCCAAACGAACTTTTTCGCGGCTAGAAATGGGCTCAACATTCAACATTTGTAATGCTCCAGACATTACTGATGCAAATACAGGGGCAGCAATATCACCGCCGTAGTATCTATCGCCTTTGGGTTCGTTAACAACAACGGCGATAGCAAGTCTAGGGTTATGCACTGGTGCGACTCCGGCAAAAATAGCCACATAATCTTCACCATAACCTCCAGCAACGGCTTTACGCGCCGTACCTGTTTTACCTGCAACAGGATAACCTTCAATATGTGCCTTGCGCGCGGTACCCCCTTTCTCGGTGACACCAACCAGCATCTCCATCACATTCTGCGCAACATCCGCAGAGATCACTTGGGTACCTTCAGGCTTTTGTTTAAGCTTTAAAATTGAGGTCGGATAGAGTACCCCCTTGCTGCCAAGGGTTGCGTACATTCTGGCGATCTGTAATGGTGTAGCCATTAAGCCATAACCAAACGACAGTGTGGCTCGCTCAAACTCAGACCACCGACGTCGATCATGGATCAGGCCAGCACTCTCGCCCTCAAGGTTAATACCTGAATAGTTGCCCAGTCCCATCGCTTGATAGGAACCGAGCAACTCTTGTACTGGCATCGATAATGCAATTTTTGTCATGCCGACGTTACTTGAATGCACCAAGATACCTGCAAGTGATAAGTCACCATAATTACGGGTATCACGCACGATTTTACCACCAATACGCATTCGACCGGGATTCGTTTTAATGATGTCATCGAGCTTAATCGTGCCCGCTTCAAGCGCTGCAGCAACCACAAAAGGTTTAATCGTTGAGCCAGGCTCATAAGCATCGGTAAGCGCACGGTTTCGCATGCGATAACTTTGTAAGTTCTCGCGGGAATTTGGGTTGTAAGAGGGGGTATTAGCCATCGCCAACACTTCACCAGTATTCACATCTAGCACCACAATGGATGCCGACGTTGCTTGGTTAGCTTCAGTGGCCTTTTTTATCTCTCGATATGCTAACTGCTGAATACGTTGGTCAATACTTAACACGAGGTCATTAGGGCTTTCGCCCTCTTGCACCATATCCAGACGCTCAACAACGTGACCATCACGTGATTTGCGCACCTTCTGTTTGCTCGGCGTGCCCGTTAACCAGTCGTTGTAGGTGTTTTCTATCCCTTCAATGCCTAAATCGTCAATATTGGTAATACCGACTAGCTGTGCCGAGATCTCACTGGTTGGATAATAGCGACGTGATTCAGGCTTGAGGTATACACCAGGAAGTTTAAGCTTCTTAATATAGTCAGCAACGGCTGGTGTGACTTGGCGCTTTAGATAGGTAAAGCGTTTACGCGGATTACTTTGTACTCGCTTTAAAATTTTCTCTTTCGGTTCATGCAACACGTCAGCGAGAGCTTGCCAACGGCGCATATCAACAAAGCCATTTTCGTCATGTACAACTTTAGGATCGGCATAAACCGCTTTAACAGGCACACTGACGGCCAACATTTCGCCATTACGATCGGTGATAAGGCCTCGCTGCACTTCACGACTGGTGGTCCTTAGAGTACGCATGTCGCTTTCGTGGCGCAGCTTTTCTGGTTCAATAATTTGAATATATGCCGCTCGACCGATAAGACTGGTAAATAGCATGCAGACAAACGCCACAACAACGTATAAACGCCATTGAATCAGCTGTGGTTTCTGTTTGCGCTTTGCCTGTTTACTCATGGGACTCTAACTACCACCTCTTCTTTGGGTAAAGGACGCCTCATATCGAGCTCTTTAGTCGCCATCCGGGTTACCCTGCTATGTTCTGAGCGAGACTGCTCTTCAAGTAGCAAATTTCGCCATTCAATATCTAATCGATCCCGCTCTTGTAGCAACTGCTCCCACTGGCTGGTGTATTTTCGCCCTTCATAACTGGTGTATACCACCGCTATTGCATTGAGCATGACGAGTAGCGCAACCACCATGACCCATTTGTGATGCCATAAATCCAGCAACACAATACGAGTTAGGTTTAGCTGCGATTTACTCACCAAAACCTCTACACTGACTCAAGGTCATAAGGTAAACGTTCACCAATACGCAATACTGAACTTCTCGCTCTAGCGTTACGCTCAATCTCTTCTGCCGACGGCTTGATTGCTTTGCCTATGCCTTTCAACTTACGTGACTTATTGATCTCGGCTTCAGTGATAGGCAAACCATGCGGCACACTTTCCCCTTGGCTATGACGGCGAATAAAGCGCTTAACCATGCGATCTTCCAACGAGTGGAAGCTAATGACAGATAAACGCCCTTCTGGCGCCAGCACAGTTAACGCCCCCTCCAATGCTTGGTCAATCTGCTCAAGTTCACTATTGATATAAATACGAATAGCTTGGAACACGCGGGTTGCAGGGTGTTTATTACGCTCTTTATTCTTGGTAATACGTGCAATGAGATCGGCTAACTCTTTAGTCCGTAAAAAGGGGGTCTTCTCGCGATCGGCTGCAATGCAACGAGCAATATGGCGCGAATTTTTCTCTTCGCCATAGGTTTTAAATACCCATGCCATATCTTCAATTTCGGCACGAGCAATCCACTGGGCTGCGGTCTGACCTTGAGAATTATCCATACGCATATCCAACGGACCATCACGTAGGAAACTAAAACCACGTTCAGCATCATCAAGCTGCGGTGAAGACACACCAAAGTCGAGCAATACACCGTCAATCTTACCTTTCAGCCCGAGCTCTTCAACATACTGTGCTAACTGACCAAAACCACCGTGCACAATCTGAAAACGACTATCGTCTTTAAACTGTTCTGCGGCCAAAATGGCCTGCGGATCTCTATCAATCGCAATCAAACGGCCATTAGGTCCGAGTTGCTCAAGCACTTTTCTTGAATGACCACCACGGCCGAAAGTACCATCTATGTAGATGCCATCTTCGCGTATATTTAAGCCTGCGACTGTTTCGGTCAACAAGACTGATAGGTGTTCAAATGATTGCGTCATGTTTATCTTCTATATATTAATTGTCGCTAACTAAAGCGAAAAGTCAGCTAAACGTTGATTAGCTGCTAAATCTTCATTAAGAATCGCAATGCGACTCTCTTCAATCTGCTGTTGCCATGCTGCTTCATCCCACAACTCAAACTTATTAAGTTGCCCGACTAACATCGCCCGTTTTTCCAAATTGGCGTATTGACGTAGGGGGGTGGGTAACAGAATGCGGCCATTGCCATCTAATTCACATTCATGGGCATAGCCAAGCAACATGCGCTTAATGGCTCGCTCCGCTGGCTGGGTATCTGATAATTGAGATAACTTAACCGCTATTTGCTGCCACTCTTGCACTGGATAGAGCAGTAAACAGGGTGATTGAATATCGACAGTAATCACTAATTGACTGTTATGATGGGCGTGCAAAGGCTCACGGTGCCGTTTTGGCATCGCAATTCGTCCTTTCGCATCTAAATTAATAGCGCTAGCCCCAGAAAACACGTTATGTCGTCCTTGTTAAATTATCAAAAATCCACAAATATCCACATTTACCCACAACAGCTAAGTTTAGGGACACAATGCAAGAATTGTCAAGGGGGCGGTGTTATTTAAAATCCAGTAACCAAGCGGGTTAGCAGGGAGTTTGAATCTAAATGCTATCGAGTGCACAAATAGGGATTTTTGTGGGAGATGGGTTATTAGAAATATCTAAAAAGTAGGAAAAACAGACAGAAGAGAGTCGTACAGTGGACTTTCAGTAACACTTAAGTGGAGTTTATTCCCCTTGGCTCTTCATTAATAAAGCCTAAATTACACTCGCTATTGGCTAATAATCTAGGTTCGATATCTGCAAACTTAATTTAGGTTAACGATATTTAACCCATTGCCGACTCTATTGAGAGTCTTATTCACTCACTGCACTTCACCGCGTATCCAGATGAGGGTTCTGCTTTCACAGCAGATCAAATAGTGTCATTCACTGCAATTTTTATTATATAGTTTATATTTGACTAAATTTTAACCAAGTCCTGCCGATATATAAGTAATCAATAACTTACGTTGTGAAGGACCTATGATTAGTTTAGACAGTGTTTATGCCATGTTAGCAAGACCACCTCTGCGTGAGATTAAGCAAAAAGATGGCGTAAAACCGGTTAACAATAGCGCTGCTATCACCGCTGATAGCCATGAACAGCCGCAAGCACAACTGCCACCACATTTAGAAAGGCGTCAGTCTCGAGAAGACCGACGCAAAAAAACGTCTGTACTTTATCAACTTGATCCTAGCTTAGAAAGGCGTAAGAACTACGTCGAAGACAGGCGAGAGGATGAGCAACAGACATCAATGAACAAAAGAGACGAGGATGACTCGCCCTTTGGTCATATCGACATCAATGTTTAGCGAGTTCTGGCCACAGCCTCTTTCCAGCCGTCATAAAGTGTTGCTCTCTGAGCATCGTTAATCTTAGGTTTAAAGCGTCGTTCAATACCCGCTTTGTGTTTAAGTTCAGCAGTCGAACTCCAAAAACCAACAGCTAATCCAGCTAAAAAGGCTGCACCCATTGCCGTGGTTTCGGTTAACTCGGGGCGCAATACATCTACATTAGTGATATCTGCTTGAAACTGCATTAGGAAGTCATTAGCGACCGCACCACCATCAACCTTGATCTGCTTCAGCTCCACGCCGCTGTCTTTACTCATAGCATCAAGTAGATCTCGACTTTGATAAGCAATAGCTTCCAGAGCTGCACGAATAATATGATTTCGATTTGCACCACGGGTTAAGCCAACTAAAGCGCCTCTGGCATCGGGATCCCAATACGGCGCGCCTAAACCAACAAAAGCAGGTACCAAATATACGCCATTGGTATTTTCTACCTTCGAAGCAAAGTATTCAGTGTCTTGTGCATCCCTAATCAACCCTAACTCATCGCGCAGCCATTGAATCGTTGCTCCGCCCATAAATACTGAGCCTTCGAGTGCATAATTAACCTCACCTTTAGCGCCCACTGCAATTGTCGTTAACAAGCCTTGTTGGGATTTTACCGCCTCAGTACCAGTGTTCATCAGTAAAAAACAGCCTGTACCATAGGTATTTTTAGCCATGCCCTCGTCAATACAAAGTTGACCGAATAACGCTGATTGTTGATCGCCCGCAATACCTGCGATAGCAATGCTACTGCCTTCACCTGCTATGCGAGTTTGACCATAGATAGCAGATGAAGGTTTAACCTCTGGCAGAAGAGAGCGCGGTATACCTAACGCGTTAAGTAGCTTTTCATCCCAAGCTTGCTGATGAATATTGAACAATAGCGTTCGGGAGGCATTGGTTGGATCGGTGACGTGTACTTTACCTTCGGTAAGCTTCCACACTAACCAAGTATCAATGGTACCAAATAATAATTCGCCCTTTTCTGCACGCTCCCTTACTCCCTCAACATTATCTAGGATCCACTTAATTTTGGTGCCAGAAAAATAGGGATCGAGCAGTAACCCCGTGCAATCTTTAACGTACTCTTCTAAACCTTGAGCCTTCAATTCATCACAAATCGCTTTGCTTCTTCGGCACTGCCATACAATGGCGTTATACACGGGTTTGCCAGTCATTTTATCCCAAATAACCGTGGTTTCACGCTGATTGGTGATCCCTATCGCGGCGACATCTTCACTATGAATATCCGCTCGTGCTAACGCTTCAATTAAGGTTGAGCTTTGCGATGCCCAGATCTCCATTGCATCATGCTCTACCCAACCTGGTTGTGGGTAAATCTGGCCAAATTCTCGTTGTGAGCTCGCCACCATATTCGCATCGTGATCGAAAACAATTGCTCTTGAACTCGTGGTACCTTGATCCAATGCGATGACATATTTCTTTGACACAAAAACTTCCTTATTGACGTGTTTCTTTTAGTAAACCGATTTCTGGTTGCACAATATTATCGCCGCCAGGCTCCAGTTCACAGGCATGGGCAGGGTAATACCACACCGCATTAATTTTACCTTGCTTTAACTCATAAACCCCGATGCTACATTGGCTATCTAGCTCACCGTCATGACTCCAAGTCACCTTTTCAATGGTACTCACATAATTGGCTGAGCTTACCGCCTGCGTCAACGTGGCTTTAGCATCAGGTAGTGTTTGAAAATAGTCGGCCATCGCCGCACCAAGCTCATTTTTTGATGAGGTCTCTATGAGCATTTTACTGCCAGATATATTGAACCAATGTACAGAGTCAGTAGTGTGAGATAGCAACTGCCCGACACTATGCTCATTAAAAGCCGCTATAAACTGCTCAACCACCTCGATTGAAGCATTAGCTTTGATTGGCATTACATCATCGGCACTGCAATAGGCTGGGACAAAACTGATTAACAGCAAACAACCCGATAAGTTAAGGGCTTTAATGTTCATTTGAAACCTCTTTTATGTAGAGCTAGATGTGACAATAACTCGATTTAGTTTCGCGTACTGAATTTGAAAACTGGGTGTTATTAACCCGCAGCAAGTTAACTCTTTTACCATGAAACCCACCTAATAATCCAATGGCTAACAAAGTAAAAAGCCCCGCTAATGCGAGGCTTAAACTTACAGACACATATGTTTAATACATGCCAACTTGTTATGACTACACTTTAAAAGCGGTAGCTTGTTTGGATACCTACTAACAAAATATTACCACTCGTTGTGCCGGTAAAAGTACCACCAAAATGAGCAGAAGAATCGTCTGAAGGGATACCTGGACGCGGTTCTACAACTGGAGATTCATCAGCAAAGATGTAAGTCAGACCAAAATCCACATCAAAGTTTTCGCTAATGCGGTAACCCATACCAGCACTCAACCATAGACGATCCATCTCTGGAATTGTCAGAGTACGGTTAGCATCAGACACAGCAGATTTGTCGTAAGCAACACCCGCTCGCATGCTTACAGTGTCATTCAGTTGATATGTCGTACCCAGCGCAAAACGGTAGTTATCTTCCCAATTCTCTTGCTTCACTAGCTGAGTAGGCTCAGAGAGTGCAGGGATAACCGCTTCTAACTTCTCGAATGAGCTCCAATCGGTCCAGTTAATACTGGCATGAATAGCAAGTTTTTCGCTTAATTGATGGTAAGAAGCAAGCTCCGCCGTTGCAGGTAAAGACAGCTCCATAGAACCCGCCATCTTCATTGTTGGATCCAATGGATTAAAGGCTAAACCATTGGCTTCACCTTCAAGATTTTGATCTACTGCTGAGCGGTAGTTAAAGCCAACTCTGTTGTCAGCATTTATCTGCCAAGCACCGCCTAACTGCCATCCCCAAGCGGTGTCGTCACCTTCCATATACTTCAACGTGGTACCTTTCGGTACTGGTAAGTTACCAACTGGTGTAGGAAGAACTGTGTCAGCTGAGCTTTTCGCACCAATGCTACCTTCACCAATCACAAAGCGCACACCGCCGCCGATACTAAACTGGTCATTGATACGGTAAGCGACGTTAGGATTGATCTCTATAGTGGTAACAGATGCTTCATTACCAAACTGAGTGCCGCGGAAGTTGTCATCCAGTTCAGTTGCCATGCCAAAGTTACTACCAAGCGCTAAACCAACAAACCAGTTGTCATCTATCTGGTGAGAGACATAGAAATTAGGAATAACAGCATCATCGGCAATGTCGTGAGCAGATGTTGGATTAGTACCGTCGGTATAAGTCACTTCACCATTGATATCAATATTCGGCATAACCAAGATGGCACCAGCTGTCATTTGAGTACCATTTAAATAGGTAAGCATTGCAGGATTGCGAAACTGTGCCGCCGCGTTATCAGCCATTGCCGCTTCACCAGCAAACGCACGCCCAAGTCCCGTAGCCGAGTATTCTGCTAACTGAAATCCAGCAGCTTGAACCTGTGTTACATTCCCCAAAAGTACCGTACTAACGGCAAGTGTTAATAAACGCTTATTCATTTGTATTCTCTAATTATGTAATTACAACAAGTAGAGCAATTACTCCACTTAAAAGTGGAGCGGATTTTACAACCACAGAATATCTTTACAAGTGTTTTAATAAAAACAGCGTAAAACACTAGCAAAAGACAAGGGGAGCAGTGAAAACAAAACCAAGATCACATCACAAAATAAAAAAGAGAATACAAATCTATAAAAAAGCTCGCTCAACCGAAATAAAAATATAAGAGCGCCTAACAACAAGCTCAATAAAAACAGATATTTAAAACAAAAAACCAAGCAAACAGCTGTTCACTTAAAATAAGTGCACCTAGTAGCACAAATGACTAGCGGAAAATTAAAATGAAAAGCACTACTAATGGATATAAAAAATAACCTTTAAATACAACAAACTAAACAAGTGGCATTAGTAATTAAAACAAAAGCCACCTAGCTATAACGCTAAATGGCTTTTATATATCAACTCAGTGGTACATGTGTATGCTTAAATCATATTGCTTAGGAATAGCGTTATGCTCTCCAAGCAGGAAGATTTGCCTCATAGTGACTGATGGCATCACCATGAGCCAAAGTTAACCCAATAGCATCAAGTCCATTAAGCAGGTTATGTCTGGCCGATTCTGCTATTTCAAAGCTAAACACCGATCCAGATGGTGAGGTCACTGTTAGCGCTTGCAGATCAACGGTCACGTCAGCACCGGGTAACGCTTCAACTTCAGCCATAATTTGCTCAACTTCGGCTTCCGTTAACTTAACGGGTAATAAACCGTTATTTATCGAATTACCGTAGAAGATATCAGCAAAACTCGGCGCAATAATCGCTTTTAAACCAAAGTCAGCTAAAGCCCATGGCGCATGCTCACGGCTCGAGCCACAACCAAAGTTCTCTTGCGATACTAAAATAGAAGCGCCTTTATAACGCGGTTTGTTCAAATTAAAATCTGGATTAGGCTGGTCTCCTGCATCATCTAGATAGCGCCAATCATGGAATAAGTGAATACCAAAACCATCACGAGTGACTTTCGACAAAAACTGTTTTGGGATAATCTGATCAGTATCAACGTTTGCGCTATCAATGATAACCGCAAGCCCTGTGTGTGCAATAAATGGTTGCATAACTTAACTCTCTAGTAAGGTTTACGGATATCAACAAAATGGCCAGCTACAGCGGCTGCTGCTGCCATAGCAGGACTCACCAAGTGAGTGCGACTACCTCGTCCTTGTCGACCTTCAAAGTTACGGTTACTTGTCGATGCGCAGCGATCGCCAGCTTCCAACTTATCGTCGTTCATGGCTAAGCACATTGAGCAACCAGGCAGACGCCATTCGAAACCTGCTTCCAAAAATATTTTATCTAAGCCTTCAGCTTCAGCTTGCTCTTTTACTAGACCTGAACCTGGCACAACTATCGCCTTCACGCCCTCTGCAACCTGACGCCCTTTGGCGTGCACAGCAGCAGCACGAAGATCCTCTATGCGTGAGTTAGTACAGGACCCAATAAATACCTTATTAATTCCAACATTAGTCATTAAAGTGCCTGCGCTTAAATCAACATATTCAAGTGCTTTCTCGATGCTTGAACGAACTGTTGAGTTAGTCTCTTCAGCAGGATTAGGTACGAACTGATCTATCGCGACCACTTGCCCTGGGTTAGTCCCCCAAGTCAGCTGCGGCGCAATGTCACTAGCTTGCAGTACCACAGTTGCATCAAAAGTGGCGTCAGCATCAGATTTCAATTCAGCCCATGCCGCAATTGCTTGCTGCCAGTTGTCGCCTTTAGGTGCGAATTCACGGCCTTTTAAGTACTCTGCAGTCGTTGCATCAGGCGCAATCATACCCGCTTTAGCCCCCATCTCGATCGCCATGTTACATACTGTCATGCGCCCTTCCATTGTGAGCGCCTCTATCGCTTCACCGCAGAACTCCACCACATAACCAGTACCACCATCCATGCCGATTTTGCCAATAATCGCCAGTACGATATCTTTAGCGGTAATCCCCTCAGCCACGTGACCGCGTACTTCGATCTTCATGGTTTTGGCTTTTAGCTGGCGCAAGGTTTGCGTCGCCATAACATGCTCAACTTCTGAAGTACCAATACCAAAGGCAAGCGCACCAAAGGCTCCATGAGTCGCAGTATGTGAATCACCACATACAATCACAGTTCCAGGCAAGGTAATACCCAGCTCTGGGCCCATTACATGAACGATACCTTGATTTTTATGGTGAATATCATAAAGTCTTACGCCAAATTCTTTACAGTTTCGCTCAAGTGTTTGCACTTGAGTTCGCGCCATAGGGCTAAGTGCGTCTAAGCTCGCACTCGTTGTTGAAGTGTTGTGATCCATGGTGGCGAAAGTCTTTTCAGGTGCACGCATTTTGCGCCCAGCCACCTCTAAACCACTAAAGGCTTGAGGTGATGTCACCTCATGCACTAAATGCCTATCAACATAAATAATTGGTGCTTCACCTTCGGCGGCAACCACGATATGGGCGTCCCATACCTTTTCATATAATGTCTTAGCCATGATTAAACACCTTCTTTAACAAGCTGGGCGATATAGTCACCCATTTCACTGGTTGATTTCGCATTATGGCGCTCTTCACTAGACAGTAACTCACCTGTTAAATAGCCATCACTTAATACTTTACCCACTGCGGTTTCAATTGCTGTAGCCGCCGCTTCTTGCTTTAGGCTATGGCGAAGTAGTAGTGCTGCAGACAAAATCTGCGCGACAGGGTTAGCAATTCCTTGACCAGCGATGTCTGGCGCACTGCCACCTGCAGGCTCATATAAACCAAAACCAGAACTATTCATGCTGATAGACGACAATAGCCCCATAGATCCTGTAAGCATGGCTATTTCGTCTGAGATGATATCGCCAAATAGGTTTGAGCAAAGCATGACATCAAACTCGTCTGGACGACGCAGTAGTTGCATAGTCGCATTGTCGATATAGATATGTTCAAGCTCAACATCGGGATAGTCTTTAGCAACCGTCTCTACCACTTCACGCCAAAGTACCGAACAGGCAAGTACATTCGCTTTATCAACAGAGGTAACCTTTTTGCGACGACCTTGAGCAGTCTCAAAGGCAATCTTAGCAATACGGGTGATCTCTTTGCGGGTATAACGCATAGTATCGAATGCTTCTTCATTCTCACCTTCACCTTGACGACCTTTGGGCTTGCCGAAGTAAATGCCACTGGTAAGTTCACGTACACACAACACATCAAAACCACGTGATGAGATATCACTACGCAGCGGCGACATATGCTCAAGACCTGCATGCAGCTTTGCTGGGCGCATATTACAGAACAACTCAAAGTGTCCACGTAACGGCAATAATGCACCGCGCTCAGGTTGATCATTTGGTGCTAGGTGCTCCCACTTTGGACCACCTACTGAGCCAAAAAGGATCGCATCGGCAGCTTCACAACCTTTAAGTGTTGCGTCAGGCAGAGGACAACCTTGGCTGTCAATCGCAGCGCCACCAACATCGTAATCAGTATATTCAATAGAAAGGGAAAAACGTTCCTCTACAGCCGTAAGTACTTTACGGGCTTCTGCCATGACTTCAGGACCAATCCCATCTCCAGCCAATACTGCTATTTGATAACTCATACGACAACTAACTCCTTTAATTTTCTTTATATTCTGTAATCAGGTACATATACCCAAGTAAATTGGGTATAAAGCAAATATGGACATTAAGAACTTAAACGCCGCCTAACACTTGCTTTTCTTGCTGGATTTTTTGTTTACAATCAGCCACTTTATCCGCTCGCCAAGTCAAGTTCATCACATGCACTAAGGCCTTTACTGATGCTTCGACAACATCTGTTGCAAGCCCAACACCGTGGAAATTCTGATTGCGGTAACTAGCAGTAATATCGACTTGGCCAAGTGCATTTTGCCCCTCACCTTTCGCGCCGAGTTGATAACTGGTGATATCAATTTCACAACCACTAGCGCGTGCAACTGCTTTATAAGCGGCGTCTACAGGGCCATTACCAATGGCAGCTTCAGTCACTGTTTCGCCGTTCACCTCAACTTTTACCGTGGCTGTGGCACTACCTTCTGTTGAATCTGAATGTACAACTAGCTGCTGCAATTTAAAATGGTCATCATCTTCAGCTTGCGCTTCCATAAAAGCCAAAGCTTCAAGATCATAATCAAACACTTGACCTTTCTTGTCTGCAAGTACAAGGAAATCTTCGTATAGAACATCCATATCGTAGTCTTGATCGCCGTAGCCAAGCTCACTCATGCGGTGCTTAATGACATGTCGACCCGAGCGCGAAGTCATATTCAAGTTGTTACGGTTAAGACCAATACTTTCCGGTGTCATGATCTCATAGGTATTCTGCGCTTTAAGCATGCCATCTTGGTGAATACCTGAAGAGTGTGTAAAAGCATTCGCGCCAACAATCGCCTTATTTGCTTGTACAGGCATATTACATAGCTGGCTCACCAAACTAGAGGTGCGGTGGATCTCTTTTGCATTAATGCCAGTTTCTAAACCCAATTCACCTTTACGGGTAGAAAGGATCATCGCAATCTCTTCCAGAGAACAGTTACCAGCACGCTCACCAATACCATTCACGGTACATTCGATTTGGCGAGCACCATGCTGCACAGCCGTAATAGAGTTCGCCACTGACAAACCCAAATCATCATGACAATGTACAGAAATAACCGCTTGGTCGATATTCGGGACGCGATTAAACAAGGTTTGAATAATGCCACCAAACTCGCTGGGTACTGTGTAGCCCACGGTGTCAGGAATGTTAATCGTGCGAGCACCAGCCTTAATCGCTTCCTCTACCATACGGCATAGGTTATCGATGGGAGTACGGCCTGCATCTTCACAGGAAAACTCAACATCATCAGTAAATCGGCGAGCGTATTTAACCGCACCGACAGCCATTTCCAATACTTGGTCGAATGAGCGCTTAAGCTTGCTCTCAACGTGAATGGTTGATGTCGATATAAAGGTATGGATACGAAACTGATCAGCAACCGATAATGCTTGAGCTGCAGCATCGATATCTTTCTCTAGCGCTCTTGATAAGGCACAAACACGGCTGTTCTTTACCGTTCTAGCAATTGTCTGTACTGATTCAAAGTCACCAGGAGAAGAAACCGGAAAACCGACTTCCATGACGTCAACACCTAGACGTTCCAATGCCAGTGCTATTTGAAGTTTTTCCTTAACCGTTAAACTGGCAGCCAATGCTTGCTCGCCATCACGTAGTGTCGTGTCAAATATAATTACGCGGTCAGACATCTATTCTCTCCATTGAACTTCAAACGTTCAGTTATGCTTTCAGGCAATTTAAATACAAAAAACCCCGCGTACTATTCGCGGGGTTTATAAATGCAGGCTTTCTTAAGCGTGTAGCACTATATCCTCCGCGCAGTGACTGCGAGAATGAGACTGAGGAGTATGAGTAATGTGCTTGTACGCTTCATAAATGGTTATTCAACTTTTCTATATAACTATGTCAGCGAGTTCTGCTGCTTCGGTTAATTTTTAACGCGAGCAGCCATCTATGTCAAGCCTAAATTGCTCAACTTAGGCATTTAACAAACTGAACATTGCTCACAAAAATCACAAACTTGAAAATTAACTCTACAAAAAACGACTTTTAAAAGATATTATTGCGCAGCATCTCTAATAATGCTGTTAAGTCGCAATATTCTCAACTGTTTAGCTTTTTTATGCATATTTTTAGATAAAATGGTTATAATAGCCCCACTCTGCTAATGGAAAGCGGATATAGAGTCACTACTGGAGCTACAAATGGACTTTAGGAGCATCGTACTCTGTCTAATACTCTGGGTTTCCCCAGTGTTTGGCAGTACGTTGGAACAACTAGATCAGTTAAATACACTCGTCTACCAATATCCAAGCAAAGCATTGTCAGAGATCAATGCGCTTGAACGTCACTATTTGGGTGTATCGAGATCAGATACTCTATTGATGCGTTTAAACGCACTCAAATGTGAGTCCTATATCCAACTAGGTGAAAACGCTGCCGCCATTAATCTGGCTCGCTTAAATGATGCCAAAGCAAAGCAATTAGCGCTTGAGCATGCGAGGCCCTATTTTCTAAACTGTATGGCACAAGCTTATGCAAGTTTTGGCGACTACCAGCAAGCACTACCGCTTTTATACTCTTCCATTTCGCTATCGCGCAAACTAAAACAACCGCAGGCACTCATCGGTGGCCTTTGGCTCAGAAGCAAGCTCAATGCCGATGTAAAACACAATAATGCTGCGATAGAAGACATAAGACTTGCTCTGGATATTTACCCCGAGATCACTTTGCAAGATCAACGCTGGACTTGGCCCCCGAAAGGTTATTTATATACCTCTATGGCTAAGCAGTTATCCGATATTGATGAACAAAAAGAAGCCGAGACTTACCTTAAAAAGGCACTTGATGAACCCACAACACTAGGTAAAGTGAAGCTTTTTATCGCACTTGATATGGCCCGATTTGCTCAGCAAAATCAACAGCCGAATCTACGAGATAAATATACCCAAATAGCCAGAGTCACACTTGCTGAACTCAGCACCCCACTAGAGCTAGCCGTTGCTTACAATGCGATCGCTTTAATTGATTTTAATAGTGGTAAATATAGTAGCGCAGAACAACTGATTAACCTCAGTTTGGCGACCTTTCGCAAAGAAGCTGACTCTATTGGCACCATTAGCGCATTATCTCTCAATGCTCGGATCAAACTGAAGCAGTACCGTGAAGCAGCTGGCCTCACATTAATGGAACAGGCTATTTCGTTGGCGAAAGAGAAAGCACGCTACTCTGATTTAAAACATAGCTATGCCACCTTGGCAGAGTATTTTGCTAAACAGGGAAAGTTTTCACTGGCTTATCAATACCAGCTCAAACAGTTAGAGGCACTAGAAAGCGAAACGCTATCAATTAAAAACATTTGGTTATCGCAACTCAAATCGGGGTTAAGTCGTGAAGAGCAAATAGCCGCTCCTAATCACTCCCTCATTACAGCAACAACAGTAAACAGCATTATTCCCAGTTCACTTTTCCCTATCGCTCTAATGATCATCAGCCTAATCATATTCATCACTTGGCATCAAAAGAAAGCACCAAAACCAACACAGCCCGAGCAAATAGTCCTCAATCTTGATACTAAAGTTGATAAAAAGAAGTCATTTGAAGATCTGTTAAACATAAGCAAGCAGGCGGGTTATCCGTTGTCATTATTAGTATTCAACCCTAACCACATTTTTAAAACTGACGTGCCAATAGTGATAGAGCAGTTAAAAACTAAGCTCAGAGAACAGGATGTGCTTTTACAGCAAAATGATCAGCAGATCGTAATTATGTTGCCGCACACCTCTGAGCAAGGTGCAATAAACGTCATTGATCAATTGGCAAGTACTATTCAAGTTTGGCAAGAAGGTTCCAAAGTGAATATTGGTCTAGCCTGTATGCAGCAGTTTGATAATTTAGAGTCAATGATCAAGCGAGCCAATATCAGCCAGTTGAGGAAGCTAAAAGTTAACTGATTTTTTGTTAACCTTCCGCTAAGTAATTTTCAATTTCATCTAAAAATTCACCGCCAAAACGCTCCAACTTACGTTCACCAACTCCATTTACAGCCAATAATTCACCAGGGCTTGTTGGTAATATTGCAGCCATTTCAGCCAAGGTTGCATCGTTGAATACCAAATAGGGTGGTACATCTAACTCTTCAGCTAGTTTGCGCCTTAATAACTTCAATCGAGCAAAAAGTTTACGATCGTAGTTTAATGGGGCTTTCGGATTATGACCACGACGCTTGGTGGATTGAATCACGATTCTTGGCTCTGCAAGCAGCAATTCCACCTCGCCTTTTAACACCGTTCGTGCAGATGGATTAAGCGTGACCGATGAACCTCGAGTAATGTCCTGATTAGCGAGCCCAAGATGAATAAGCTGCCTAATCACACTCAACCAATGCTCATGACTTTTCTCTTTGCCAATGCCCCAAGTTGAAAGCTTATTATGGCCTCTATCCATTACCGTGGCGGCTTTTGAACCTCGTAGCACCTCAATGAGGTGGTTAACACCAAAGCGCTGTCCAAGCCGGTAGATACACGACAGCACCTTTTGCGCATCTTGAATGCCATTATATTTCTTAGGCGGGTCTAAACAGATGTCACAGTTACCGCATGGTTCTAGCGCACTTTCGTCAAAATAGTGCAGCAACACTTGGCGGCGGCAGGTTTGCGCCTCAGCAAATGCAGCCATGGTGTTGAGTTTATGGAACTCAACTTGCTGCTGTGGCCCTGGCTCTGATTGTTCAATAAGGTGCCTGACTCTGCCAATGTCAGCAGGGTCAAACAACATCAAAGCTTCAGAGTCCAAACCATCACGGCCTGCTCGCCCAGTTTCTTGGTAGTAGGCTTCAACACTTTTTGGGATATCATAGTGCACCACATAACGCACATTTGATTTATTGATCCCCATACCAAAAGCGACCGTGGCCACTACAATATCGAGTTGATCTTTTAAGAACCGGTCTTGAACATCTGCCCGCTCTTCTTGGGTTTTACCTGCATGGTACGCCTCAGCTTGATGCCCTTGCATACGCAGACGTTCAGCAACCTCATCAACCCGGCGACGACTACTGCAATAAACAATACCGCTATTACCATTTTGCGCATCAATAAACTGTCGCAACTGATTTGCAGCATTTAGCTTTTCAGCGACAGTATAGCGAATATTAGGTCTATCGAAGCTGGTTAGTAGCGAAAATGGTTCAATGGTTAACCGCTCGCAGATATCGACGCGCGTCGCATTATCCGCCGTTGCTGTTAACGCCATAATCGGCACCAGAGGAAATTGCTGACGTAAACGCCCAAGCGCAGCATATTCGGGTCTAAAATCATGACCCCACTGTGAAATACAGTGCGCTTCATCAATGGCAAATAGCGAGATATTCAACTCGTGTAAACGATCGATAAAGCTGGCTTGCAACAACCTTTCTGGCGATACGTACAGCAACTTTAGTTCGCCATAGCGCATCTGCTGCAAAATTTTTAGGCTTTCTTCTCTTGGTTGAGAAGAGTTAAGGTAAGCGGCTGAGACACCCGTCTGAATAAGACTATCGACCTGATCTTTCATTAGCGAGATCAGCGGTGAAACCACAACCGTTAAGCCTGGTAACTGCAGCGCGGGTAACTGGTAACATAGGCTTTTACCACCGCCGGTCGGCATGATCACCAAGCAATCTTGGCCAGCACAGATCTGTTCGATTACTTCACGCTGACCATCCCTAAACGTGCGATAACCAAATACCGACTGAAGGCTTGCTGATAATTGATCGACCGGATGTTCTAGTGCCGCCTGATCCATAGTGAACCTGTGTTAATCATAAGGCCGACCATTCTAATCGAGCGAACCTCTCTTGTCTCTCTTCAAACGATTTATCGACCAAAATTTAAACTTGCAACACAGGCTCCATTAGCGATAGATTAAATGCTCTAATACTAAGCAATTGATCTGACAAGGAACGCGCAGGGAGCCGTATGAGCAATATTATTCAGCAAGAAACATTACGCAGAGTTGCAGAGGTTTTTGACAAGCATGTGCCTTTTCATAACTTACTTGGGATGGATATCAAGCGTTATGATGTGGACGGTGTAGAAGTTGTCGTAAAAATGAAGCCTGAATTAATTGGTAATATTCATCAGCAAATATTGCATGGAGGCATGACCGCCACCGTTTTAGATGTCGTTGGTGGCCTCACTGCTTTTTCAGGCTTAGTCGCCAGTCGTGACGATTGGAGTCTTGAGGAACTAGAAAAACGCATTCAGACATTAGGCACTATTGACCTTAGAATTGATTACTTACGCCCTGGCCGTGGTGAAATATTTACAGGTACGGGTACGGTGATCCGCGCCGGAAATCGAGTGTCTGTTTCTAGAATGGAGCTTCACAATGAAAAAGGAGACCATATTGCTTTCGGCACAGGGACTTATATGGTGGGTTGATGCTAATTATAGCCACTAGGACGTCGCCCTTTTGCGGCGTTTTAAACACCCTGTGATCTCAAACTTAATGATAACTGGCACGGTTTATTGACTAAACGTCATGGCCGCCAGAGAAGATAAACGGCGCGGTTAGCTTGAGTCTAGGCTTAGGCAGGATTACAATCAGCGCTTACTTCCTCTTCTTAGTACATTTCAATGCAAGATACTGAACATCGCAAAGGCATAGCATTTGCCATTTGCGCTTATACGCTGTGGGGCTTTGCGCCGCTGTACTTTAAATTATTGACAGATGTATCTGCCGCTGAGATTTTACTGCACCGCGTACTTTGGTCGTTCCTTTTTATGGGATTGCTGATGAGCTTTTTCGGTGGATTTGGTCGTGCCAGGCAGTTACTTAAAAAGCCTAAACAACTGGCAGTACTTTGTGTCACCTCCTGTTTAATCGCCGCTAACTGGCTGTTATTCATCTGGGCAGTCAATAACGATCATATGTTAGATGCCAGCCTAGGTTATTTCATCAACCCATTGGTTAATGTGTTCTTAGCCATGCTGTTTCTGGGGGAGCGCCTGCGTAAACTACAATGGGCAGCTGTATCTTTAGCAGCTATTGGGGTGTCAATTCAGCTTATTTCATTCGGCTCAATACCACTAGTATCGCTGGGTTTGGCGGGATCATTTGCCTGTTATGGCTTATTGCGAAAAAAGGTCAACATTGATGCGAAAACCGGCCTATTAGTAGAAACCGCTATCTTAATGCCTGTCGCGTTATTCTACCTACTTAGCAATATGGGTGACTCGCTGACGCACCTTATGAGTAACGATATACATCTAAACGGATTGTTACTCGCAGCAGGCGTCATCACCACTGTGCCGTTGCTGTGTTTTGCCGCTGCAGCAGTACGGATCCCATTTACTATGTTGGGCTTTTTCCAGTATATCGGCCCCAGTATCATGTTCATTCTTGCTATAAGCTTGTTTAATGAACCTTTCGATATGGAAAAAGGCATTACTTTTGGCTTTATTTGGGCAGCATTAGCACTGTTTACCGCTGATATGTTTTATAAGCGCAAACAGAAAAAGTAACCCTTTAACATGCAAAAAAGCGAGCCTAGTCGGTTCGCTTTTTATTATTGAGCTTAAACTCTATGTCGCTATTACTTAAAGTGACTTAACAGTGCCTCTGGTTGCTCAAGGCTCAATAGTATCGGATAACCTTGGACTGTCGGGATCAGCACCACATTATCAGTTTCAGTAACCGCAACAAAAGCTTTCGAGTGACCGCCTAAACTGAACCAGCCTAATTGAAATCCAGGCATACCCACACCATTAACCCGAAGATCAGGTTTAAATTCAGTATCAGTTTCTGCTGACCAATTTAATTGGCGCACTCCCACTAAATCTACCTCTTCTATCGGTAGGCTAAACTGATAAAATGGTACATCGATAGTAATCAAATCCGCCGTCACAATCAGTTTTGCATCATTAACTTTATAGAACATCCAGCTGAATGCTATGACCATCGGCAGTAATACTGCAGCAATAACCACCTTACTGGTTTGCGGCAGCGCTTTGTAATAAATATAAATCCCTATTCCAATTAAGCCAATGAGTAAGGCAATAAAGCTCAACGTACCTGTTACGCCTAGGGGAGTAAGTGCAAAAATTTGAGTCATCGTCTGATCCTGTCAATGAGATAAGCTAATCTTTGACCAGACGACATATTATGTCAAGATAGGATTTTGGGGACTCGTTTACAGATCCAACGCTAAAATCTTTGATTTGCGCTGATAATTGTAGAGCTGTTTCTTCTTTCCTGGTAACTCATCAACTTCAACGATATTAAAACCATGCTCTAAGAACCAGTGAATACTGCGTGTCGTCAGCGCAAATAGTCTTGAGTAGCCTCTCACCCGCGCTTGGCTAATAATATTTTGCAGCAGTAAACTGCCCCTATCGGCATCTCGATATTCTGGGTGAACCACCAAACAGGCAAACTCACCAGCATTATCCTCTTCAAACGGATAAAATGCCGCGCAGCCAATCACTAAACTGTCACGCTCGATCAACATAAACTGCTCAATTTCGACCTCTAGCTGCTCTCTTGAACGGCGCACCAGAATGCCTTTTTCCTCCAGAGGACGGATAAGATCGAGTATGCCACCGATATCCCGAATAGAAGCACGACGCAGACGTTCGGCACTTTCTGTCACAATTTGGGTGCCGATACCATCACGGGAGAAAAGCTCTTGCAGTAGAGCTCCATCATCTAGATAGCTAACAAAGTGACATCGACTAACGCCATTTCTACAAGCATCTATACTGGCTTGCAAGAATGCTTTAGTACTTAAACAAAGTGGCGCTTGTTCAGGTAAATTATTAAGAATAGCTTGCGCATCTGTAGGCATCAGCTCTGCAAGCACTTCGCCAGCCTCATCCATAATCCTATTATGGGCGCTAAAGCCAATCATCTTATCGGCCTTGAGTTTTACCGCAATTTGGGTTGCAACCTCTTCAGCCGTTAGGTTAAAGCTTTCACCCGTCACTGATGCAGCCACAGGGCCTAACAATACAATGCCACCATTATCCAGTTGACGCTTTAAGCCTTGGCTATCTATACGCCTTACTCTGCCACTGAGACTGTAATCAACTCCATCTTCTACCCCCAACGGCTGTGCAATAATAAAGTTACCGCTAACCACATTGATTTGTGCCCCTTGCATAGGCGTGTTGCTCAAACTCATCGACAATCGCGCTGTAATATCGAGTTGCAATGCGCCTACAACTTGCTTAATGACTTTAAAGGTTTCTTCTTCGGTAATTCTCACACCATTGTAATATTCAGGGGTTAAGCTTTGTTGTGCCAACGCATCATCAATCTGCGGACGCGCACCGTGCACTAGGACAATTTTAATTCCTAGACTATGCAACAAGGCAATATCGTTAATAATGGCTTTAAACTGCGGCTGAGCAAGCGCTTCACCACCAAGCATAACCACAAAGGTTTTACCTCTGTGAGCGTTAACATAGGAAGCTGAATGACGAAAACCATCGACGAGTTCTGTAGTACGCACGCTAAATCCACCTTATAAGTCTAAATAGACAGTCGCAACAATCTGGTTTTTTGATAATAAACCATTATGATATTGCATTTTAATGCAATTAAAAAGCATTTATTATCACTATTGCTATTAACAAATATCGAGCCAAACCCATTAAACTTAAAAGATTAGATGTAAAACCACCTATATGCACAAGTGAATAGTTGTTGCTAACTGCATTATAAAAGTAGTGAGATTGAGCAATCTCGTAAATTTTGAAATCACTGATGCTCTTAATTCAAGTGGTGGGATGAAAATTAGGATAAGAAATGGCTATTAGGCCAATAGCAGAAGTGATATTCACTAGGTTCAAGGTTTAATCGTTCAGCGAGTGTTTAGTGGGTGGTAAATTTAAGGCAAAAAAAAACCTCTATAAATAGAGGTTTTTGAAGATGCTTTAAACAAGTATTTACTTGATTTTAGCTTCTTTGTACATAACGTGCTGACGGATAACAGGATCAAATTTCTTGATTTCCATCTTTTCAGGCATGTTACGCTTGTTCTTTTCAGTCGTGTAGAAGTGACCAGTTTTAGCGCTAGATACTAGCTTGATCTTCTCACGATTACCTTTAGATTTAGCCATGGTTTATTATACCTTCTCGCCGCGGGCACGAAGTTCAGCAACAACAACTTCAATACCTTTCTTATCGATGATACGCATACCTTTAGTAGAGATACGTAGCTTAACGAAACGCTTTTCAGTTTCTAACCAGAATCTGTGATTCTGTAGGTTAGGTAAAAAACGACGACGCGTAGCATTCTTCGCGTGCGAACGGTTGTTACCAACCATTGGTTTCTTGCCAGTTACTTGGCATACTCTTGACATGTCAAACTTCTCCAAAACAATATATATAACGCTCGAGCATTAATGTACCTCGAACACGGCCGTCGCCTGAGGCACACAACAGAGGGCGCATTTTATACAGGATCTAAAATCAAAGATCAAGGGTTAGATTAATCTATCCACCCTCGTTCAGCGAAAGAAACTATCTCTCGATCGCCTACAACCATATGGTCCAGCAAGGAAACATCGATGGTTTGTAGTGCTTGTTTCAATCGCTCAGTAATTCGTCTATCGGCTGTACTTGGCTCTGCAATTCCAGAGGGATGATTGTGACACACGATCACAGCCGCAGCCTTTTTCTCAAGCACCAAGCCCACCACATCTCGTGGATAAACCGACGCTGAGTTAATGGTACCCCTGAATAATTCAACGAATTGAATCACCCGATGTTGACTATCAAGTAGTAAAATAGCAAACACTTCGTAGGCACGATCTCCCAATTGTCTCATTAAATAGTCTCGAGTTAAATCAGGATCCGATAAAATTTTGCCTCTTTTTAGATTTTCTTTCGAAATTCGCTTGCCAATCTCTACTGCAGCTTGCAATTGAGCAAACTTAACCGGGCCTATCCCATCTAGCCGGCACACTTGGGCTTGAGAGGCTGTCAGTAAGCTTCTGAGCCCACCAAACTCCGTTATCATCATACGAGCAAGCTCAACAGCACTTAACCCTTTTAAGCCAACTCTGAGCAATACAGCGAGTAACTCTGCATCCGACAGCTGCTCTGCACCATCAAGCAGTAGTTTTTCTCTTGGTCCTTCACCCTGTGGCCAATCTTTAATTCCCACAATAACCTCCTTGTCATTATTTCTAATTGAGTATGGTCGACAATTTACTAACTTGTTCATCAACTGCAGAGTGATTGTGATATCTTACGACTGCGCAGATAATATTTAGATCTGTAAAAATGATTATGGAAAGAGTAGCTATGGGTTTGAAAAACAAGAAAGTACTTTTAGGAATTGGCGGCGGTATCGCAGCCTATAAATCTGCTGACTTAGTTCGCAAACTAAAAGATCGCGGCGCTGATGTTAGAGTGGTTATGAGCCTGAGCGCGCAGGAATTTATTACGCCACTCACCCTGCAAGCATTATCAGGCTATCCGGTCTCGACCGATCTACTTGACCCAAGTGCTGAAGCATCTATGGGGCATATTGAATTAGCACGTTGGGCAGATTTAGTGATTGTGGCACCAGCCACGGCGAATTTAATCGCGCGCATCAGTAGCGGCATGGCTGATGAACTCATCACCACCACCTGCTTAGCGACCGAAGCTCCTATCGTACTTTGCCCAGCAATGAACCAGCAGATGTATCGCAACGCCGCGACACAAGCCAATTTAGTCACCGTCGCTCAGCGTGGCATGACGATTTGGGGCCCAGACTCAGGCTCTCAAGCCTGCGGAGAAGTTGGCCCAGGTAGAATGTTGGAGCCTGTGGCTATTGCGGAAAAAGCCGCACAGTTCTTTGGCCCTAAATTATTAGCAGGCATATCTTTATTGCTAACAGCGGGGCCTACACGCGAAGCCATCGACCCCGTTAGATACATCTCTAACCACAGCTCTGGAAAAATGGGCTTTTCATTAGCAAGTGCCGCAGCAGAAATGGGGGCTGAAGTGACACTGGTTGCAGGGCCAGTTAATCTAGCAACACCAGCGAATGTCAGCCGCATCGATGTTGAGTCGGCACAAGAGATGCTTGATGCAGTCCTACCAGAAGTCGAAAAAAACCAAATTTTTATCGCTTGCGCCGCAGTCGCTGATTATCGAATTGCGGATGTGGCCGAGAGTAAGATTAAAAAATCAGCTGAGCAGATGCAGCTTGCGCTAGTGCGAAATCCTGATATCTTAGCCAGCGTTGCCAGCCACCCAAAACGTCCGTTTACGGTTGGTTTTGCAGCAGAAACCAATAATGTTGAGCAATACGCAAAAGGTAAACTTGAGCGCAAAAAACTTGATATGATTGCCGCCAATGACGTGTCGAATAGCAACATTGGTTTTAATAGCGACAATAACGCGCTTAGCGTCTTTTGGCATGATGGTGTAACCCACCTCCCCGCTGTCGACAAGCAAACTCTGGCCAAGCAATTACTGACCCTAATCGCAGAAAAAGTAAGAACTAAATGAAAACACCGATCGAACTAAAAATTCTCGACTCACGCATTGGTACACAGTTTCCGTTACCCGCCTACGCGACTTTGGGTAGTGCAGGAATGGATCTACGAGCAATCACTGATATTGCACTCACCATACAGCCAGGTGAAACCGTACTCATTCCAACGGGTATTGCTGTACATGTCGCAGATCCGAGCTTGGCGGCTATTATTCTGCCTCGTTCAGGCTTAGGCCATAAGCACGGTATCGTACTCGGTAACTTAGTGGGACTGATTGATTCCGATTATCAAGGGCCACTGATGGTCTCTTGCTGGAATCGCGGCAGTGAGCCATTCACTATAGAAATCGGTGACCGCCTCGCGCAATTAGTATTTGTTCCCGTTGTGCAGGCAGAGTTTAAGCTTGTTGATGAGTTTGATAGCTCAGATCGCGGTGCTGGCGGCTTTGGCCATTCAGGCACAAAATAATAACCACATTTAAGCACATCACTACATTTTATGGACAGCACGGAGCGTTGTTTCCTTGCCGTCTCGCTCAGTAGTAATCGAGTGAAGGACTGATAAATGGCTGCAAGCCCAAAGATTAATCGCCGCGAACACATTCTACAATGTTTAGCGACCATGTTAGAGACAAGCCCAGGACAACGCATCACTACCGCTAAACTGGCTGCAGAAGTGGGTGTATCAGAAGCGGCACTCTATCGTCATTTTCCGAGCAAAGCGCGGATGTTTGAAGGCCTGATAGAGTTTATCGAAGAGTCATTACTATCTCGCATCAATCTCATCATGGATGAAGAAAAGGACACCATGAAACGCTGTCAACAATTACTGCAATTGTTGTTGGTTTTTGCCGAACGTAATCCAGGGATTTCAAGGGTGCTCAATGGTGATGCGTTACTGGGTGAAAACGAGCGTTTACGCAGCCGCATTAGCCAGCTTTTCTCAAAAATTGAAACTCATCTGAAGCAAATTTTACGCGAGAAGAGCCTGCGCGAAGGGCAAGCATTTAGCATTGATGAAGCAGTATTAGCCAACCTTTTAATGGCGATTGCCGAGGGACGAATTGCCCAATTCGTGCGCAGCGAGTTTAAACTAAAACCGACTAAGCATTTTAACGAACAGTGGACATTTGTGCAGCAGCAACTTCTGCAAAGCTAGCAATTAATGGGGTTAAGTGTCGAATATAAAGTCACTTAACCTAACTCTTTATTAATCTATTGATCCGTAAATAATTTTACCATACTCTCCCCCTGTTGCTGTTTAAAAATCAAACACACCCAAATACAACAAGGAAGTAATATGAGGATCTTATCTCTCATCTCTCTCGTTGTGCTTATTAGCACGACAATACCTGCTTTTGCAGATGATACACTTTCCATCGCCCAAAAATTCAGCCGAAGTGCCGAATTTACGAACCTAAAGATTTCCCCAGCGGGTGACTATATAGGAGCGATTACCAAGCACGAAGGTAAAAACAAACTGCTCGTGTTAGATGCCAAAACCAAAAAACTACACCACGCGGTATTTTTTCCTAGCAATGCCCAAGTTGGTGATTACTATTGGGTAAATGACGATCGAATCGTATTGCAAAAGGAATACTTAAAAGGCTGGCAAGACCACCCGATCTATTATGGTGAGTTATACGCTGTCAACGCCGATGGTTCAAAGCCGATTTATCTATTCGGTTATAATAGTGGTCAGCAGCAAGCAGGCTCAAATATAAAGAAAAATACCCCAATCAGGGCAACGGCTTATATTTTAGACCCATTGCCAAATGATAAACGTTATATGTTAGTTAATGCTATCCCTTGGGGTAACACTCGCACCCTAAGCTACGAGAAGAAACAAGACGTTTATCGAGTCGATGTTTATAAAGGAAAACGAAGAAAAGTTACTCGTTCTCCCATCGGCCAGGCACGATTTTTAACCGATCACGAGGGTAAAGTTCGTTTTGTTACCGGTGAAGATAAAACCAATACAACGAAACTATTCTACCGCGATGAAGAAGGATGGCATGACAGTGATAACCTCAATCTCGGTTTATCTGATTTCTCTCCAATCTCCTTCGCGGAAGAAAAAAACAGTATTTATGCCGCAGGTCGTGAACAAGGACAAACGTTAGGTGTGTACAAGATCAATCTTGAAAATGGTGTGAAGAAGCAAATCATTCAAGATGAAACAGTCGATCCAAGTAACTTTTGGATTAATCAGAAAACCAAACAACTATATGCTGTTGAGTTTGAGAATGGCTACCCTGATTATGCCTTTGTGGATCCAAAAGACAAACATGCAACACTGTTAAAACAACTGATCGCCTCATTACCAGGTCACCAGATACGAATAGTCAGTGAAACAACCGATTCTAGTAAGCTCATTATCGTCGCGATTAATGACCGTAACCCCGGTGATTACTACATGTTGAGCACTGATCCAATCAAACTAGAGTATTTGGTCTCAAGAAAAGACTGGCTCGATCCAGAGCTAATGGCTGAAGTAAAACCAATTAGCTTTACAAGCCGCGACGGCATTAAAATACATGGTTACTTAACGTTACCCCATGGCCAAGAAGCTAAAAACTTACCCCTAGTGGTCACTCCCCATGGCGGCCCTCATGGACCGCGAGACTGGTGGGGCTTTGATCCGCAAAACCAATTACTTGCCAGCCAAGGGATTGCAGTATTGCAGGTTAACTTCCGAGGTTCTGGTGGCTATGGCGGCGCCTTTGAAGAAGCTGGACACCTTAAGTGGGGCACTGAGATCCAATACGATATTATCGACGCAACTCGGTATGTAATAGAGCAAGGCTACGCCAATAAAGACCGCCTATGTATTGCAGGAGCAAGCTTTGGTGGCTACAGCGCTTTACAGAGTGCGATTATAGAACCAGATCTGTTTAAGTGCGCCATAGGCTTTGCAGGTCTTTATGACCTTCCGCTATGGAAAGAGGACAGTGATGTCGCCGACACAGATACAGGTCAGAGCTACCAAGAGCAAGTACTTGGGAATGATCTAAGCATACTTAAAGCAATGTCACCTGCCTATAATGTTGATAAGCTGAAAACATCATTAATGCTAGTTCATGGTGGTGATGACGCACGAGTCCCCATTGAACAATTAGAATCACTGGAAGATAGCCTAAAGAAGGCAAATTATCCTTATCAAAAGCTGGTTATGGATGATGAAGGTCACGGCTTTTATAACGATGAGCATAGAGCCAAATACTACAGTGAAATGCTAAGCTTTTTAAAAACCAACCTTAACTTGTAATTTGCCAACGAGAAAAACCGACTAAATTAGTCGGTTTTTCTTATCGTCTTCAGGTTTTTTGGTGTATATTTGCAGCAAATCGCTGTATCCTCCGTGCTTCTTAGAGCCAATGCGACCTGTTCAGCTCTATTATTACTGTTTAGCGACAACCAATCGAAATGTGAGTCGCCACCAAGAACACCAGAGACAGCACCACTATCCGTTACAGTGGAGGACCTTATGACATCAAAAGAAGCTATCCTCAGTGAATCAGCACAACTGGTTCAAACAGCTCTGCTTGAGCGTGGGCTTGAAACTCCAATGCTGCCCAGTGAGTTCACTCGCGAAGAGCGTAAAGACAAAATAGAACATCATATGCGCGAGATCTTGACCTTAATGTCGCTCGACCTGCGTGATGATAGTTTAGAAGAAACTCCACGCCGCATTGCCAAAATGTACGTTGATGAAATATTTTCAGGTCTCGATTACGCCAATTTCCCCAAAATCACCGTTATTGAAAACAAAATGGGTTTCGATGAGATGGTTAAGGTGAACGACATTAGCCTAACCAGCACTTGTGAGCACCACTTGGTGACTATCGATGGTTTAGCACGCGTTGCATACTTGCCACGTAAGAATATTATAGGTTTATCGAAGATTAATCGTATTGTGCGCTTCTTTGCTCAACGTCCACAGGTGCAAGAACGCCTGACACAGCAGGTATTAGTCGCCCTGCAAACTTTGCTTGAGACCAAAGATGTAGCTGTAAAAATGGATGCGGTGCATTATTGCGTGAAGTCTCGCGGCGTCATGGACTCGACCAGCTCAACCACGACGACTGCCTTGGGTGGGATCTTTAAATCTAACCCTGCGACACGGGCTGAATTTCTGAGTAATTAGCCTAGGTTGATATCCCCCGGTAATATCAGAATATAAAAAAACGCTGCATCATCCAATGCAGCGTTTTGTCATCTTAACTCGAAGTCACCCTATAATGTCCTAGTGACTACGACCCTCTGTTAGATCCCGTATTGGTCACGGTAAGCGCTTACTGACGCAAGCTGTGCTTCCATTCCTGATTTTTCAGACAGGTAGTTAATCAAGTCTTCAAGCTTGATGATAGAAACAATATCACAACCAAAATCACGCTCAACTTCTTGAATAGCCGATAATTCACCTTTGCCTTTCTCTTGACGATCAAGTGCAATCAACACCCCTGCAAGCTTGGCATTATGAGCCGCGATAATTTCCATTGATTCACGAATAGCAGTACCAGCAGTGATCACATCATCAACTAACATCACTCGACCTTGTAACTCGCTACCCACTAAACTTCCCCCCTCACCGTGATCTTTTTTCTCTTTACGGTTAAAGCAGTAAGGCATATCAATATCGTGGTGATCACACAAGGCAACCGCTGTAGTGGTTGCAATTGGGATCCCTTTATATGCAGGGCCGAACAACAGATCATACTCAATGCCTGAATCAACCAATGCTGCCGCATAAAAGCGACCTAAACGCGCTAAATCACGACCAGTATTGAACAAACCAGCATTAAAGAAGTAAGGGCTAGTGCGGCCTGATTTTAACGTAAATTCGCCAAATCTAAGTACCTGACGCTCAAGGGCAAACTCAATAAACTCACGTTGATAGGCTTTCACAATATCTCCTTAAAATATGTAGGGTAACTCAGTTCTATTTAATCAGTCTTCTATTATAAGCGCTGTCAAAAAGCACTTACAAAAAGGACCCCGTAGGGCCCGAATATCAATGCTGCTTAGCTTAACGAAGCTTTCTGAATATCAACGATTTCTCGGATACCATGCTTCGCCAAGTCCAATAAGCTTAATAGCTCTTCATGAGTGAAAGGCTCACCTTCAGCGGTGCCTTGGATCTCAATCATCTTACCTGTTTCAGTCATGACAACGTTCATATCGGTTTCAGCCGCGCTATCTTCGATATACTCTAAATCGCAGATTGGCTCACCTTTGTAAATACCAACGCTGACTGCAGCAATCAGGAACTTAAGAGGGTTAGTCTTCAATATACCTTTACCACGAGCCCAGTTCAGTGCGTCAACTAAAGCCACACATGCACCAGTAATAGCAGCTGTACGCGTACCACCATCAGCTTGAATCACATCACAATCGATCACGATGGTGTTTTCGCCCAGAAGCTTCATATCAACAGCAGCGCGCAATGAGCGACCGATTAAACGCTGGATTTCTTGAGTACGACCTGACTGCTTACCACGAGCAGCTTCACGGTTCATGCGGCTATGTGTCGAACGCGGCAACATGCCATATTCAGCAGTTACCCAACCTTGGCCTTGGCCTTTAAGAAAACGCGGTACACCCTCTTCAAAACTGGCAGTACAAAGGACTTTCGTGTCACCAAACTCAACCAATACCGAACCTTCGGCATGAGCGGTAAATTGGCGGGTAATCGTCACAGGACGAGATTGTGCTGGAGTTCTGTTGCTTGGGCGCATGGTGAATTCCTGTAGTTAAGAGCTAAGGGCTAATTTGGCTGCATATTATAGGGATATGTTAGGCACTATGCTATCTGTAAAATAAAACCATCTTAAATTCTCAACAGTAAATTATGGTGCAATCCTGCACCTCGATGCTAATTGCGTATATAATCACAGCTCACTTAGACGAACTACACTGGAAACCATCCATGATCCAAAGCATGACAGCCTATGCTCGCATTGAGCACAAAGCAGATTGGGGCACAGCCTCTTGGGAAATCCGTTCAGTTAATCAGCGCTACTTAGAAACATACCTGCGCCTTCCGGAACATTTCCGCAGCTTAGAGCCCGTGCTTAGAGATCGTCTACGTAAACGCTTAAACCGCGGTAAAGTTGAAGTTAATTTGCGTTACGACCTTAATGAAGGTGATAGCAGTGAACTGCAATTAAACCAAGAACTGGCTAAGCAGATCATCAACGCTGCGAACTGGGTAAAGGATGAAGCCAAACAGGGTGAACTCAACGTCGTTGACGTACTGCGCTGGCCTGGCGTTATGTCTAGCTCTGAGCAGGATATGGATGCCTTAGGCAAAGATCTACTGAATGCTTTCAACTTAGCCATCGATCAATTTATCGAAGCCCGTGGCCGCGAAGGTGAAGCTATCAATACCATGCTGCAAACTCGCCTTGACCAAATAGTGGATCAAGTCGCAGTTGTTCGTGAACACATGCCAGCCGTTATGCAATGGCAACGCGATAAGCTAACTAACCGCCTAGCTGAAATCACCGGCGAACTTGATCCTGCCCGTATGGAGCAAGAGATGGTCTTAATGGCGCAGAAGATGGATGTCGCCGAAGAGATGGATAGACTTGATGCACACGTTGCCGAGACGCGTCTAATCTTGAAGAAGGGTGGCGCACAAGGTCGTCGTTTGGACTTTATGATGCAAGAGTTTAACCGTGAATCAAACACCTTAGCCTCTAAATCTATCAGCGCAGAAGTGACTGCTGCGGCAGTTGAATTAAAAGTGCTTATTGAGCAGATGCGCGAGCAGATCCAGAACGTAGAATAAGATCCACCCGCGTCCTCAACGGTACTACACACGCTGTTTTAAAAGGGTTTTATTAAAACCCAAGTCCGTAGAGGTCCACAGTTACCCACCGAAATCGTTAACTAACTGGTGGGTAATATGGTGGGTATGTTAGTATCTAGTCAAAGTGTAGTGGTGGGTAAAAATACCCACCCTTGTATTTACATTGGCTGGAGATGATTTATGGGTGATCTAACCGCAAAAGAAGTTGCAGCAAAATCCAAAGGCGAGCCCGGTCGGTTTGCCGATGGCGAAGGTCTGTATTTTGTCGTACCCAAGTCTGGTAAAGCATTTTGGATGCTGAGATACACATCCAACAAAAAGCGCAAAGAGATGACATTAGCCAAGTACAGCGATATGTCATTGGCCGATGCTCGTACCGAAGCCGCGATCAAAATGAAGCAATTTCGTGATGGCTTAGATCCCCTCCTCGCTAAACAACGTGCCGAACAAGTCGCGATCAAAACCGTTGATGACCTGTTTGCCGATTGGCATATAGGTAATACTAAACGCCTCAAGCATGCCAACATCCCAGAGCGTATTTACCGTAAAGACATCGCGCCACACATAGGTAGCTTTAACGTCGATAGCGTCACCGCCAGGGACATAAGAGAAGTATTGACGACCATTGCAGCCACAGGCCGTCCAGCAATCGCTAACGACGCTCTCATGTACTGTAAGCAGCTTTTTAATCACGGTATAAAACTAGATCTTCTTGGCGCAAATCCTGCCAGCGCGTTTTCGGTATCTGATGCTGGTGGCGTAGAAAAGAGCAAAGACAGAGCCTTAACCATTGAGGAGTTAACCCAGTTCTTTCAAACGGCAGGCAAAAACAGCGACAGCTTTAGCCGTGACAATTATCTCGCCAGTGCATTACTGGTTACATTGGGAGTTCGGAAGTCAGAATTGGCAGAAGCGCCATGGAAGGAATTTGATCTTGAAGAGAAGGTATGGAATCTACCCAAAGAGCGGAGCAAGTCTGGCGTCGGTATTACCATTCCATTACCTGAAATCGTTATGGACTGGATACAAGAGCTAAAAGTGAGAGCTTGCGGATCTGACTATGTGTTCCCTAGCCGTAGAACCAGCAAGAATCCGCACATGGGCGCAGATACGTTAAACAGAGCTATTACCAAGCTCTTTGGTCATGAGGCGGGCAAAAAGAAACAACCACCCAACTTAATGGGTGGTATGGAACATTTCACAGTGCATGATTTACGCCGCACTTGTCGTACCCTGCTAGCCAAGCAAGGCACACCAGGGCATGTCGCTGAACGTTGCCTAAATCATAAGCTCAAAGGCGTTGAGGGAATTTATAATCTGCATGATTATTTCGATGAGAGAAAAGAAGCTATTACTAAACTATCAGAGATGATTTACTCAATTACATCCACGTGATCAAAACTTTCAGATTTTAGCCCTGCATACATGAGTAGGTGATAAGCAGGGCGAACGGTTTATGTGATATAAATTTTAAAGTAACACTCTAGCTCCGGGAACATATCCACCTGCTTTGGCGATCTCTTGCTTTAATTCAAAAAGTGAATCACTTGGCAGAGCAAACCATTTTCGAATTTCTTCAATGCATTCATACAAGCGAAGTGAACTGATATTACGAATAACAATCAATCTATCGTCAGGACCAATATCACCAAAATACTTCTGCTCACTGAGCGAGTCTTCATCAATAGATGCCCACTCCATGATCGATTTCTGAGATAGCTGTATCATAAAGTGATAGTTCATATTATCACTTAAGTACAATTCACAACGTGCATCCTTCCAATAATCAGGCATGTATTGCTCAGGTTTTAAGCCAAGCTGGTGATACTCACTAAATTGAAAGTGATTTTTATTCTTACCAAATAACTCATAAACACCTGAGGTTACTTGTGCACTTTCTAGTGAATGGCTTTTCATTATCAATATACGTTTACCTGTTAGCACTACAGGCTCGATAGATACTTCTGGTTGAATATTTTGGGTAGTGTGCTCACCAAATTGAAAATCAATATCCCACTGAATGAGTTTGGAATATAAAAACAACAATTTAAAGACTGCCAGCTCTTCAATCTGTAAACCTCCAATCTTCAATACCCTATACCCATCTCTACTTGCCGGGCTCCACATAGGCTTTTCTTTAGACACACAACGAAACAACTCATCCCGCAACTGAAACATTTCTCTAGAATCGTCGCTATATTTATCGTTTAGCCTTGTGATGTCCGAGTATTTTCTGCATATTTCTAAATATTCCTCAGATGATAAAAGCTCATTCATCTGAGTTTCAATGGCACTCTTGTCAGCTTTATAATCTTGATTCGAAGTTGAAACCAAATTTAAGAAATGATGATAAAAATCATCATTTTTAGCTAGTTTAAGCAGTTTTCTGTGGAAACGATTAGCAGTAACACTTTTGAAAGAATCAAAAAAACTATGTAAATCGTCATATAGCTCAACTTCTTCATAGCGACCTGAGTTTCTTCTTGGAGCGCCGCAATACTCGACGATCTTGGCCATTAAATTTGGAGAGATAATGCCATTCCCACCTTTCATCTCACTCACCCTAGACTCTTCAAGGCCCAACTGTTTTGCCATATCCTTTTGAGTTTTACCTATACTCTTGAAATACGTTATTGCGTGGTTTATCCAAAGTATCGTGTCATGTTTAGTTAATTGTTCCATCTCTCACCTCTGTAGTTAGCTAGGCTATTAATCTAAAATAACACCCGAAAAATGTAATTACATTTTTATCGTAATTTTTAGTAATTAATTACACTTCAGTATTCTAAGAAAATATGTGCATAAAAATGTATGGTCCGCCTCGTTATTGCAAATGATATTTTCGATAACGAGGTTGGTTTGCGCTAATGTATTCGGAGTCTTCATTAGGTGCTTACCACCTGCTCCACGATGAGTTCCGCGCTAGATTGTCCTCAAAAAGCCCAAAGCATACTGCGTTGCTGTTTTTTATGTCAGGTCTTCAATCTAGTGGTCTGACCGTTCTGTCATCTTCTCTATCATCTGCAAACTCGGTTTAAACTCTTACTTCAAATGCTTGCTTGGTCGATAATACCGACCATGCTATCCGCACTAACTTATTCGCCAAAGCAACAACGGCTACGTTAAATGGCTTCCTTGCTCTGAGCTCTAAAATCCATTCACCAAACACCGCAACCGCAACTTCTGGCCGCGATAATATGGAGCGTGCGCCATGGATAAACAGCGTTCTTAACGCTTTATTACCTCGCTTACTTATCCCCAATAACGTGGTTTTACCACCTGTTGAGTATTGATGAGGGACTAATCCTATCCATGCGGCTAACTGTCGCCCGTTCTTAAAGTTATTTGCATCAGAAATATCAGCTAAGCACTGACTCGCCGTTAGATCTCCTATACCTGGGATTGACTTAAGCTGTTGAGCCTCTTCGCTTTGCTCGACAAGCTGTTTCAGTTTTTTATCTTGCCCTGCTATACGCTTATTAAGCTGTGAATAGTACTCGTGATGTTCAATTAGCTCCTGCATTAACATGGGAGGAATAGGCTCTTTTTTATCTGCAAGCCATTGAAACAACACCTTCATTTTGGCATGCCCTTTAGGAAAGCTCATACCAAACTCAAGCAAGATAGCGCCAATACGCGACATGCACGCTGTACGCTCTTTAACGTAGCTTGAACGGATCCTTTGAATCACTGAGATAACTTGGGATGATTCTGTTTTAACACCCACAAAACGCATCGACGGGCGCGTTGACGCTTCAGCTATCGCATCGGCATCTATGTAATCATTTTTATTGGTTTTGACGTAAGGCTTAACGTACTGAGGGGGGATCAGTTTAACTTCGTGCCCAAGAGATTGACACTTTCTAGCTAGCCAATGTGAGCCACCGCATGACTCCATAGCGATGACGGTTGCAGGCGTTTGAGATAGAAACTCAATAAGCTTTGCACGAGAAAGGTGCTTTCGAAATAGCTCTCGACCGCTATAGTCATGAGCAACAAGATGAAAAGAAGATTTGCCTAAATCGATTCCAATTACTTTAATAGTAGACATGATGGTTCGCCTCTTTGATTGCCTAACCCTAAGGTTAGCTTAGGGGTGAGGCGGACCATCTAATTAAGCCTTCAACAAAAAGGCTAAATCTCCTAGATAAGACGGGGCTCTATCTCCTCAAACTTGTGCTTTTAACTGTAACCAGCCTTATTCACTTAATCGGTTCCATGCAGCAAGAATGTGAACAGGTTCCATTTGAGCTTTTCTAGAACTCCAGCGATGTAAAAGCTCAATGAGTGGTAATAATCAGCAATTGGTGACATAAAGATGCGTTTGACAATTCGGACATGGGTTAATCTTATTACGAATTCCAGTGAAATTTTTACCGCAACCGATGCATTGACATTTAATCTGTTGATGTAATGGGACCTGCAAAACATTACTACCTGTAGCTAATCCTTGGAGGGCATCATTGATGAGCTGGTGCTTTTTATCAAGAAGCTCATTCTCACGAGGATGATATAGCCAGTGTTTTGCCTCAATACTAGTTTGCAGCCACCCCATCAACTGAGATTTTGCTGTTCCTAGTTTCTCAGTCTCCGCCATTGGATGGTGGTAAAAAATCTGCGCTAGGTCTTCAATATCGAGTAATAACACCCCAGCTCTTACATCACGTAACAACGAAAGTTCAAATGGAAACTTGCGGCCTCGGTAGACCAAATAAACAACTAAAGAAGCTGTATCAAACTGATACAAAGCGTCTACTTTATGCCCGAAAAAATCGGCATCCACAGTAAGCTTGGAATCAGCAGCCCTTAAGCACTGCTCTTTAGCAATCTTTACTTCAGGCTTGATATTACCCTTCAATGACTTAGGCACAATTACCGATTTGACATATTCAGGTAATTTGAGAAACACGCCTTCTAGCAGTAATTGATGGGTCATCATCCTAAGCGACACCTCAAAGGAGAACTCGCAGTCGACAATTTTTTCTTTTGGGATATTTCTTGTGTGATGGGCAAAATGCCAATCACGCTCATCTCCGTGCCGAGCTGATAAAGGCAGCTTGCAGGAAGGGCAAATACAATTACATGCTAGGCCACGACTCACCTCCGCGACATCGCACCACTCACCTGTATCTTTATCCTGACCAAAAGGGATACCCAAAATCATGTATGTCAGTCCTTTGAATATAGTTACGAGTATTAGCCGAAGCGATAGCTAAAACATCAACCTAAACAACAATATTAATGGCACAGGCGTTTATACATCCAGCTTTGCTATAAGACAAACTAGTATCATAACTTCGATGAACTAAACACCTCTCATCAAAGGAGCTCATAAACAAGAGCACCTTGGCCTTACTAAACAAGCACTTCCATTTCAGTAATACTAAAACGGGGATTAACCGATATAATTGCTACCGAATTTTAGCAACCAAAAATCGTCTTACATCATTAAATACAATCTAAGCACCTTTAAATATATGAACTCTGTGGTACTCCATATACTTCGCTTGCTCGTCGTTCAGCTTTCCTAAGGAAATAGGTAAGTTAATATTCCAGGTTTTAAGTGCAGATTTGACATGAACATCGAAACATATAATGTTTCCATTCTCACCGAACGATATCCACCCTCGGTCAAATAGCCTATCTATGTGAGGAGCAAGCCACAGGCCATTATTACCATCCAAGCATTCCTTCGGAGTTTTACAGTCCCGCCACGGCTTAACATGGCTCGCAGTTAGAAAGCTTTTATTATCTATCCCGGTTATACGGCATTTCGTTTCGACCTTAGATAAGTTCTTTCTATACTGTCCATGCCCAATTCTTGCCTCTATCATCTGAGCCTTTTTCATCTCATCAATAGTCTTGCTTTGCTGAATCTGCGCTAATCTTTTTGTCTCTTTTTTAACAATGGCTTTCTCGATCGCACTACCGTCAGCACGGGTTTCAAACCATATTTCATAAAGCGGTGAATGATAGAAGTCGACCGCTTTAAGCCCTAGCCTTTTAGCCTCACGTGCTTTTATTTCTGCCAACTTAAAATCAACTTCCCAGCACGCAAGCTTTTTGACATCACGTGAAGATAAATTCTCAAACGCCTTAACTATTTTCAACCTGTGGTTATTACTGCAAATACGCTCAAACTTTTTAGGAAACAAAAGAAACAACAAAATATGCCTAAATTGCCTAGATTTAGTCCCTGAAATAGCCTCAACCCATTTTGAGAAGTATATGGCATCACCCAACAATGCTGATCTATCTGAAGATTTTTCCCCAAAAAAAGTTCTCATTACTTCAATAAAGTATGACAGTTCTCTCCAGCGATTAGTGTTATAACTAACACCCGTCTTTGCATACCCTGTAAGCACAGGATCTTCTATAAGTGAACCATCATTAATTGAATCTCCACTCCATTGCCATACATTCAGGACATTACTCCGCTTTGTCTCTGGCTTAACATTCAGCGATGCCAAAGACATGACCCAAAGCATCTCTGCAGCCAGTTTTACTACACGCGGAGGACACTCACTCAATTGCGCTTCGAGTTTATCGAAAAAGCTTTTATCCGGGCTCTCATCAGGGTTTTCAACAAATGCCTCATAAAGACTTTCAACATTAGATTTGGTCCATACATTTGATTCGGAGAAAACACTACCTTGCTCCACAAGACACTTTTTCTTCCAAAAAGTCGCCGCGGAAATTATCGGTTTAAACTTGTTACCCATGACACCACCCTACACAGAAACATCACAGTACCCATTTAGGACTATAATAAGCAATTTCTGCTCATTTACTCGCTAATGCATTAAATCCTATGAATCGCCAGTGACAGCGACAGTCTTGACAAGACTAACTGCACAGTTAACTTGTTAAAAAATAAAAGAGGATGTACTAAGACATCCTCTATCTTAATTATTAAAGTCTCATAGCCATGACAATCAAATATTTACGGAGTTAACCTTACTTTGAAATTTGTCTACAAATAATTTTTCAGCAAATCCCATTATAAATCCAGCAGACAATGCGGAGTAATTCTTAGTTTCTATTGACAAAGAACTAAACTCACCAAGCTGTATACTTAACAAGCCTGACTTCATCAAAATTGCCATTACTACAGAAAAAGCCATTACAAATATTATTCTAGTGTGTACTCCTTTTTGATCGCCTAATATTGGTAATATTTGGCTAAATTCCATACCTCTTGTTCTAACTGCCAATGAAAGCCAACAACCAACATTTGCACCTAACGCAACGAGTATAAGTTTAGACCCGTACTGAAGAGAGCCATCTTCAAATAAATTTACTCCAAAAAATATCAGAGTTAGAAGTAGCACTGGAAAAAATGATATTTTAATATACTTAAAAAGAAGACTTGTTCGTACTCTAGGGCCAACTTCATGAACAAGTTCTTTTTTCAAATTGTCTAAGCTATTCTTTGCTAGATTAGTTTGTTCTCTCCCTCTATTAAAAGCGAGATCAGCTATCACATAAAGTTTTTCATAATAGCTATCATAAGATGTTTTGTCTTTGTAGTGGTACGGTGAATTTGGCCACCTAGTTAGAGGTGATATCATTACCTCATAAGTAAACAGGTGACACTATGACGAAACGTACAAGAAGACTTTTTAGCGCAGAATTCAAACTTGAATCAGCTCAATTAGTGCTAGATCAAAATTACTCAATTGTTGAAGCCGCTCAAGCTATGAACGTGGGTAAATCGACCATGGATAAGTGGGTTCGGCAATTAAGAGAAGAGCGACAAGGTAAGCAACCTAAAGCATCACCTATATCACCAGAACAAATTGAAATTCGAGAGTTAAAAAAGCAACTAGCTCGCCTCCAGGAGCACAACGAAATATTAAAAAAAGCCACAGCTCTGTTGATGTCGGACTCACTGAACAATTCTTAATAATTGAGAAACTCAGGCAGAGCTACAGCATAAAAACATTATGCGAAGTGTTCAGTATTCATCGTAGTAGTTACAAGTATTGGAGAAAACGGCCAATAACCATAAACGCAGATAAAGTAAAGCTTCGAAGTCTAGTTAGCGAAGTACATACTGCAAGTAACGGCTCGGCAGGAGCTAGGACGGTTGCAGATATGGTTAGCCAGCAAGGTATCTCGTTAAGCCGTTATCGCGCCACTAAGCTGATGAAGGAGCTTGGTATAGTGAGTTGTCAGGTACCTAAGCACAGATACCGAAAAGCGACACTAGAGCACATCGAAATCCCTAATCACCTAGGTCGACAATTCGCTGTCACCGCTCCGAATGAAGTTTGGGTTGGTGATGTCACCTACGTGTGGGCAGGTAACCGCTGGATGTACTTAGCGGTTGTGATTGATCTATTTGCTCGTAAAGTCATTGGCTGGGCTATGTCGTTATCACCTGATAGCCGTTTAACGGGCAAAGCGCTTTCGATGGCCTATGAAGGTCGTGGAAAACCTAAAGGTGTTATGCTCCATAGCGATCAAGGGACTCACTATACAAGCAGAAGATATCGACAACTATTATGGCGATATCAGCTCAAGCAAAGTTTATCTCGACGTGGGAACTGTTGGGATAATAGTCCAATGGAACGCTTTTTTAGGAGCCTTAAGACAGAATGGATACCACCAATAGGGTATCGTAGCTTTGCTGAAGCTCAGCAAGAAATTACACGATACATAATTGGATATTATTGTCAGCTTCGCCCGCACCAATATAACGGCGGACTGACACCTAATGAATCAGAACGATTGTTTTGGTTAAACTCTAAGATCGTGGCCAATATTAGTTGACCACTACAATGTAATGTATAAAATGATGAAGGCGTGGAAACAACAAGTATATAGAGATAAAAAAGATAGGAAATAGCGTTACATTGTAAGATTTCCTTACTCATGAGTAGACTGCTACGCCATCTCAATGATGTTAGCAGTCTACTTACTAGCAAAGCTAACTAACCAGAAAGTCTGGTGATAACGTTTGCCAATGATTTTGCAAAGCTTCTTTATGCTCATCCAGCATAGGCAGTGCTTCAAGCATCTCTGGCCACATAGAGCGAGCCTTCTCTATGGTATCTAGGAGATGTGGTTTAATTGCAACCCATGGAACACCTACCGTATTTGACCACTTCTCAAAATGCTGCATCGTCATTTCATACCACTGCTTAGACTTTGCCATATTCAAGGCAAGGTTATCATGCTCTATGTATGGGGCAGTGAACACCACATCATAGAGCGGTGACAAGCGAGGAGAACGCTGATCTTGATAGATGATAGTCCAGTTCTTTAGATGAGCATCGCCATTACCTAGCAGTATATTAATCAGTAGCCTTCTCGCCATTTGCTGCACATCACCTAAGCGATCATTACTGGTACGGAATAGCACTTGCCCTAGTTGCTCATAGTTAACTTTTTGATATTTATCTACAGGATGCAGGCCAAAGATCTGAGCAAAGTCTTCAGTATGCACTCGTCCTTCATGGGTACGATCAAAACGCTTTATACCATAAGCATATGTTTCATCGGGGAGCCTGATATTCGGTAGGCCCTCTAATTCATCGAGTTTAATTAAACGTATATCAGGAATATTAGCACCAGCGGCTTCGGCTAACCTCATACAGGTATACTCATTGACAGACACACCTTTATGCACCGTTGAAGGCGTTTTAATAATCCACATATCTTCAGAGATTTCCTGATCAATGTGATAGCGCCCATCAACATGAGAAGATGAGAATTTCATCTGCACACCAGCAAGTGAGAATTTAGTATCTGCATGTTTAACGTTAATCTGCTGTGGTTCGGTCGCTAAACGCTGTTCTAATGCCCAATCAGGCATGTCTCCCGCCTTGATGGGCGTCGCCACCAACGCACCAGGCAAATTAGTCCCCAAATAGGCCAAAATCGAGAACTCGTTATTTACGTGGCATTGAAGTGCTTTCGCCACAATATCTCTTAAGATCCCTTCTGGTAATAAATTAGATAGTACAGGAGGTATCTTTTCACTACGGATTTGAGGCTTAGTAAAATAGTTAGGATCTTGAAGCTGCCTAAGTGTAAGCACTGGTCGCTCATGCTTGGGCATTGCAATATATTCAGGGTTAAAGCTGAGTATGTTTTTCCCACCAGCATAATGAGCAACAACACCAATATCGATACCGTGTAACTGAATGTTCAGCCCTTCAACTTGCTCTGTTTGTTTGCTCATTTCTGATCCTCAGATCCAAACCAATATCCTAAATCATCCGAATCATCTTCTAGCGACTCTATACTTTTATCGCTTGAAGCTACTTCTAAGTTCGGTTGTTCAATATTGCCTTCTTTAGGGGTAATGGTTAATTCCATGTTTAAGCCATCTAGAACACGTAACAGAGTAGACAACTTAATATCGCTACCGGCTTCGATTCGCTGATATTGCTGCTGCTTCATACCGATACGCATATACATGTCTTTTTGTTCCATCTGGAGCTGCTTGCGTCGAGATGTTAATAATTTAGAAATTTGATCAAGCGTCATCACATCCAACCTTAAACAATAGATAAGTTGTACACAAACATATAAACAACATCTTAGTTGTAAAAGACGTTACAAACAACTTATTTGGTGTATTAAGCCAGAGGTACAACTTAAGTGTTGTGTTTCTGATTTGGAGGCTCGACAGTCAGAGGTCTTAAGCTTTGACAAGGTAAGTTATGAGATAAAGCAAGTGATCCTTCACAGATAAACCAAGTGGGGAGTATATCGGTGGGTAAAATTAAAATCCGCCCCACAAACGAACTATAAAACATTGATTAAAAACAAATTAAAGAAGGCCGCTCTACAAACAGATCCAAAACGTAGAATAGGGTAAATAACTCGCTTTACTGCATTAGCGAAACTTGTGAAGCTCTATTTTTAGGGCTTCTTCTAACATTCTCTTAGGCTGTACACCTAAGCTCTACCGACAACATAGCGCAGTGGCTAACTCAGGATTAGCAATTGACTCGTGTGTTGAAAACTCATAATGTAACCGCAAATTTTTACCTAAGCCTCTCATGTCTATTCAAATTGAACCAATAAGCTTGTTTAAGTCGTTATCGGACAATATTCGACTCTCTATTCTACTGCTGCTGCAGGCAGAAGAAGAACTGTGCGTATGTGAATTTAGTGAAGCATTAGACGAAATCCAACCAAAAATTTCGCGCAACTTGGCACTGCTTAAAAAAGTTGGCCTAGTGGTTAATCGTCGTCAAGGGCAATGGATTTACTACTCTATCAACAAGCAGTTGCCGCAGTGGGCAACCCAGGTTTTGCTAGAAACTTATAGCGGTAATCGGGAGCACATTGCCGCTCCATTGGCCAAGCTCAATAAAATCGGCGCGAACAAAGATCGCCCGATGATCCTCTGTAAAGGTAGTTCCAAATAAAAAAGTGAGTTACTCCCCTGTAGGAATAACTCACTTATGCTGCTTTACGTTAGCGTTTTAGTAGAGTGTTTTTACATTAAAACTGCGTATGTAGTACACATTAGGATTAGTGTTAGCATCTAGATTTAACTGCTGCGTTTTATGCATCGCGATTAATCTAGCCGCCTCACTTTGCGGATCATCTAGGTCACCGAATACTCTAGCGTTTGACGGACAAGCTGATACACAAGCTGGGTTCAGCCCTTGATCCAACCTATGATCACAGAAAGTACACTTCTCAGTAGTGCGTCTTGAACGCGTCACTGGGTAGGTATCGCCTCGCTCAGGATTCAAGTAAGGCACAACTTTATTGTCGACTTTTTTCAGCAACATATATGGAGAAGCAGTTGCTCCTTCAAGCAATGCTTGGTCATCTTGCCATTTTCGATGCGGTTTTTGCTTGTTATAGCTAATCACCCCATATGGACAAGCACGCATACATTTACGACAACCAATACACTTGTCGTTATCTTGTAAGGTTAGGCCACGCTTATCTTTGTACATCGCTCCTGTAGGACAAACCTTGACACAGGCCGCATCGCTACAGTGGTTGCACATGGTTGGCACGTAGCTATATTTTACATCAGGGAAGCGCCCTTCTGTCACATTTAGATGGCTGGACCATTGGATCCCATCAGGGGTGTTGTTTTCTGTTTTACAGGCTAAATCACAACCACCGCAACCTACACATTTTTGTAGATCGATTACCATTCCGAGTCTCATAATCTCTTACCTCAGACTTTTGCTATTTGAATACGAATATGACCATAGAATGCTGATGCACCACTTAATCTGTCATACCTGTCGGCAATAATGTCGTTATTGTTGCCACCCCTTGCTTCTACACCAAACTGGCTACTAGCAGTCCTGCCATATGCCCAGTGCCCTTGACCAAAGCATTTAGCTACAGTACCTGGACGAACACCTTCCCAAAGCACAGCAGTACAGGTGATTTCTCCTACTGGACTACTAATGGCAATCTTGTCACCGGTTTTTATGCCCAATTTGGCGGCATCAACGGGATTAATCTTGGCGCTATCTTCCTGGACGAGATCACCTGGATCAACATCCTTAAACTCATAGAACCAAGGCGTATTGGCACTACGACCCTCCTTACTCAAGCGAGACTTATGATCCACCAATAGCATCGGATACTTGTCTTTATCACCAAAGCGATATGGCTCCTCGTAATGAGGTACAAAGGCCAGTTTTCCGCGTGCTTGGTAATCACAGACTTCCATTACCTCATCGATACTGACATGGTGATTCTTGGCGTGCTTAGTCAGGGCTTTTTCTAGCGTTTTACTATAGAACTCAAACTGGTGAGTTTCAGTTTTGAACTTGCCCCAGCGTGACTCTAATTGATAGCGGTGACTATTCCAGACGCCTTCTTCGGTAAACTGTTGCCACGAATTCATTGGCTCGCCATATTTATTAGAGGTATCTAACCATAGTGGTGAGGTCACATAGCGCACTAGCAGCTCGCCAAGCTCAGTTTCATTTTTTGCAGCTTGCTTGGTCTCAGGATCGAGTAGCTGTTCATTGATATAGCGCCATGGTTTATCAAAACCTTTCTCAGCCAGCTTTTTAGCCAATAAATAAGGCACTTCTGATTCGTCATCCTTAGTATCCCAAAGACGGTTAATCGATGGTTGTTGTACTGACACTTGATGCACGCCGTTGCCTATTGAGTCGAGCACGCCCCACTTTTCGAACATGTGATGATTAGCAGGTAATACAATGTCAGCAAACCAAGTGAACTCCGAAATATTAGTGGTCACATGTGCCATAAACTCAACTTGGCTTAAGGCATCATTCCAGCGTTGACCTTCCGGTGAAGAGAAGTTGAAGTTATTAAAATACGCCAGTATCACCTTAATATCGTAAGGGTCTGCACTGAGCATGCCATTAGGCGTGTTCGCCGTAACGACACCTCCACCAGGTTTACCTTTTTTAAGTGCAGGGAAAGCCAACGTACCACGCTGATCGATCTTAGGGTATTTAACCCCTTTCTTAGCAATCGCGTCTAAATATGGCTTTGAATCTGGAAATTTTTTATTGAGTTTAATTTTGTTGCCTGGGAATACGCCGCCTTTGCTGTCAATGCCACCAAACAGACCATTAAGTGCATGGCAGGCTAAGGAAGTATATGTGCCTCGGGTATGCATCACCGCTCCGCGAGATGTCCAAACTTGAACAGCAGGTGCTGCTTGACCCATGTCTTTGGCTATTTTTACTATCGTTGCAGCGGGAACCTGACTAATAGATTCTGCCCACTCTGGGGTGCAATCTTTAAGGGTCAAGTTCCACCAATCAACTAGGCCATAGGTATGCTTATCAGCAAATGCGTCGCTAGCAACATCTTGACCTGCAATAAACTGATTCTTACCCGTTTTGAAATCACCAACAAACGGTTTGTGCCAAATGCCTTCAACCAACGCCACGTGTGCAATGGCTAGTGCTAACACACTATCTTGGGCGGGCTCGATTGGGATCCATTTATGCGCTTTACTTGCCGATACCGACAAACGCGGATCAACCACCACCACTTTGGCGTGATCTAACGCATCTCCCCAAGTCTTAGAGTAATAGGAAACTTGGCGGTTACTGGCAATAGGATCTGCACCAAAAGACAGTACAAACTTGGTATTTTCAAGATCATACTGATTGTATCCCCAATTGCCGTCTTGATAATAAGGCCCCATTTTATGGGCTTCAGCACAAATAGAACTATGAGAGATGTTATTAGGAGAGCCAATCATCTGAGTCATATGCTTGTACATAAACTCGTTGATATGAGAGTAACGGCCACGGATCAAAGCGTACTTATGTGCTTCATCAGCTGCACGTAATGCTAAGATTTTGTCAGCAAGCAAATCTAAAGCTTCATCCCAAGAGATAGGCTTAAACATAGGATCATGTTCTCTGCCTTTCTTAGGGTTGGTGCGGATTAAAGGAGTACGGACCCTATCGGGATCATACACTTGCTGTAGACTTAAATGCTGTCTTGGGCAACTCGCTTCGCCGTGAACTTTTGAGTTAACGTTACCGCGCAGCTTTATCGCTCTGCCATCCATGACATAAACTTGCTTAGCACACCAAGAAGTACAACCTTGGCAAGTCGTGCCGACCCATTTACCAGTCCCAGTCAGCGCGTCTTTAGCTGGTAGCTCACTTTCAATGCCTTTTATTACTGGTTCCATTGAACTGCTGCAACCGACACTCGAAAGTGCCGCAGCGGCAGCACTGGTTTTTAGTAGAGTTCGCCTGCCTGTATCAATTTTATCGCTCATCTCAACACCTCTAAACACACCTGTTGCCATCGTTGCGTTATATTCATACAAACGAATACATACGCTATTTTATATATACAGTAATTTATATATAAAATTAGGTATATTTAACAGCATTATCGAGGGGCATATATCACAGATTTAAAACTTAACATTTGCTCAATTTTTTATCAGAATCAAATAGATTAAAGTGATTTATCTCTAGGAAACTGCTAGGAGTGTTTGCGGTTACTGAATTTTCGAGCTTAATTTTTCGAATGCGATGGTTATGGGGCAAGGCTTAAACAATGCTGTTTAGCTCGCTAAATGGAAAGCAAATTGCGCAGCAATAAAAACATCAAACCAACACAAGGCTAGCGGTCTATTTTACAGCGATGTAGGTTCTAAGTGGAGAATGACTAAACTGGCATAGCCTCAAAGTTATAAAAATAGCCAATAAGCTACAGCAAAAACTATCACTCCTGTGTATCCAACCAAGCCCCTACAGCTTGTATAGGTCGGTCTTTTTGCTCTATCCAAGCAACCCAAGCGTAGCGCGTTGCATGCCAGTCTTTCAGTGTGACAGGTTCGATATCAGCAGCGAAGTGATTAGCATTATTGGCTTGCTCAATAAAGACCTGATGCTTGAGCACGGTAAAGTCATGTTGCAGTATTTTATTACGATTTTCACCACGACTAATTTTAGTCTCTAATCCAGCGCCAACCAATGCTAAATGTAACTCTAATGGTGATGTATTGCCTGTTTGGTTATCAAAGTTAGCGCGTAACTGTAAGCCTTGTATCCCAACGGATAACTCACCTACATCAGCTTGTGGCTTGCTAAGTACATCACCGAGTTTACGCTCAAACCAACCACGCCACTCCTGACCATTGATCACAAACTGCGGTGTATAGACTTGCCCAATGTGCTTAGCGTTTAAATGAGCATATTGCCGCTGACTAAAAGCACGTTCACCATAGGGATCTTTCCAGCCGATATAATCCCAGTAGGTCACATGAAAGGCTAGTGGGAAGTATTTGTCCCACAGCGCGGTCTGTTTACTAAAGGCCGATAACCAAGTCTCGGCCGGTGGACAACTGCTGCAACCTTGTGAGGTATAAAGTTCAATAAAGTAGGGCTTATTGACTCCACTTTGCTTGTTAAAGTCGGTGATGGTTTGCGCCCCGACGTTGACTGAAAGCAGCAACAAACAGAGCACCGTAAAGCGCATATTCTTAACTAACATAAACTGATACCTAGTGGGCTTTATAAAATAGACCCTACTAAGCCAAAAAATCATTCACCAACCAAGGAGGCACTATGCAGCAATATCAAGCTATCAATTGCCATTGTCATGACTATCTAGAACTTGCTTGTATGCGAGGTTATTGTTTGCTTTTAGAACTCAAGCAGCGCACTAATCTAACCGCTACAGCCATTACGCTTGAGACCCATAGCGACAAAACTGAATGGCTTATTGTCGATTATAACGGGACAAGGGAAGCGATTCGTTTAGATCAGATATTAGCAATAACACCAACCGACACGAGCGCTAGCTTTCAGCGTATCAACATTGCTCTTTAGCTGTAATCAAGCGCTCTTTTGGATAGGTTTTATGATAAATCCCCAGCATCAATAGCGCACAGAGCAGTACAGCTAACCAACTCCACAAAGTTGATATACCTAGATTAATTAACTGGAAACCGACAAGGGCACTTAAAGCTGCAATCATTGCAAACGGAAGTTGAGTGACAACGTGAGCGTGGGGCTGACAACCGGAGCTAGTCGCACTTATGACGCTGGTATCGGATATTGGTGAACAATGATCACCAAATACTGAACCCGCCATGACCGCACTCAATACGGGTAACATCAAAGCCTGATCCACAGTCACAGCGATTTCAGCACCGATAGGGATCATAATCGCAAAGGTGCCCCAGCTTGAGCCTGTAGTAAATGCCATGATTGCACAGAGCAAAAAGGTACCAGCAACCACGACATTGCTCGAAATGAACTGCTCTGCCCAACTTGCCAGTAGCTTAGCTACACCTAAGTCACCAATCACAGCGCCTATCATCCAGGTAAATAGTAAAATGGCGATTGCAAAACTAATCACTTTAACCCCAGCCAGCATATCTACAGCCAGTAATGCTAATGTTCTTCCCGACAATTTGAGCATCAGCAAGGCTATGCTGGTCGCTAAAATACACGCGTCACGCATAGCAGCGCCAATATCAGCAGAAGTGATCCAATCAGTGATATCCATTGTTGGTGAATTCGTCGCACCTGACCATAAAGTAAGGCCCACAGAAGCCAACAGTAAGCTCACCATTGGTACACCTAATAGCCATGGGCTACCAGCGTCCACTTCATCTATTGCTTGATCTTCTGCTGCGGTATAACCAAAACCAATACCGAACCATGCAATGAGCAACGACAACACGATAACGATAATGGCGTAAAAATTGAGCTTTGCTATTTCGATAAAGGATTCAAGTGGCGACATTGGTAATAGGGAAATTCCGGCCAGAATAGCCATCACATATGGGCCCCAGCTAGAAAAAGGCAATAGCGCGCATAAGGGCGATGCATTTGAATCGACTAGATAAGCAATTTGCTCTTTACTCATGTTATAGCGCTGACTCAAAGGCTGACAAACATGGCCAACCGCGAGGCAGCTAAAAATACCGTCAATAAACACCACCCAACCCAGTAGTACGACCCCAATCCGTGCCTGACGACCACTTTTAATGCGGTGATACAGCCAGTCAGCAAAGGACTTAACCGCACCGCCTCTCGCTAATAGTTGGGTCATCATGCCCAGTAGTACCATCGCAGCCAGTACATTAAGGTGCCACGCTTGCCATTGACCGTCAGCATAGAGTTGCATCCAGGCTTTTGATGACAAATATACAAGCGTATTAACGGGGTTAAATTCGCTAAGAATAAGCGCACCCGAAACAATACCGACACCCAAGGCAACCAATGTACGCCTTAAAATTAACGCTAACACTAAGGTTAATAGCAATGGAGTGAGCATTAAGATATTGGCCAACATGGCTGCATTTCCTATAGAAATAAAGAGAAGAATACTAACGACTTAGTAACAAGTACAAAAAAAAGCCAATCTTACGACTTTTATTATAAGATTTTGGTCCATTTAGCATAATTAACTATTCACTAAGACCCCGTCGCTGCTAGAATCGGAGCTATCATCATGCTACCAAAGGGACTCTCCATGAGCCTTGAACTATTGTCAAAATTGGAAACAAAAATCCAAGCTGCACTTGAAACCATCGAGCTACTAAAAATGGAGCTTGAAGAAGAGAAACAAACAAGCACAAGTTTGACAGAACAAAACCAACAGTTACAGCAAGAATTGAATTCTTGGAATGAAAAAGTAACAGGTTTAGTTGGCTTACTTAACGAAGAGGTTAGCTAATCTTCTACAGGTTAGTTGGCGTAATAGTTATTTTTGCAGTTGTGTCGCTACGCTTATTTACATAGCGACACCTGCGAAAATGATTACTGTGATTTATTGAGCAGAGGTGTGTCGTTGTGCTTCAATCCCTTGCCTTACACAAAATCATGTGAAGCTTTAACTAATTAATAATGCAGCCACTAATACTATGCGGTTTGCATTTCACTATTTTGCGACTCAATTAACTCATTGAGCTCCAATATAGCTTGCTTAACTTTAGGTAAGCTCTTCCTTGGCAATAAAAATCTTCCTTTATCAAATTCAATTCGACCTAGGTCTTTTACCCAGATCACCCCAGTTAAAAATATGCGCGCATGTTTTACAATTAGCTTAGGTGCATAGACAGGAAAAACTCTCACAAGACCTCCCCACAACTTTTGATTGTTGTTATATGTTTTAGTTGGACAGGTGTTTTACCACGAGAGTTTCATCAGATCGAAAATAAAATTGTAAATATTTGAATCAATTTTATACAAACTGTAAATTCTTTTTGCCAATCAGTCACCTAAATAGAAACAATAAAAAATTGCCACTTGCCAATTTTTTGACACCCTGTTACCGTTTAATAGTTACTCAGGGTAACGTTGAGCTATATAGCTCCGTAGCCGTGCTTCTTGCGACCAGGAAGCGCGGTTTTTTTATGCCTCTCTTTTAGCTAATGACCTCCCTTTGAATAGCAGCTACAAAAAAGGAGCCGTTAGGCTCCTTTATGATTACGCGACTACACTTACTTCATTGTAGTGAGATAGTAAGCAATATCGAGTAGTTCGTCGTAAGACTTGATAGCCCCTGTTTCTACACGGTACTTACCGTTTACCACAAGCGCTGGAACGCCTGAGATCTTAGCATTTTGGGTTGCACGCTTCATTTGAGACATTTGTGCATTAACCATGAAAGAGTTAGCTGCTGCATCAAACGCTTTACCGTCTACGCCGTTCGCCACAAATATCGCTTTGACATCATCACGGTTAGTAAAATGCTGTTTTTTATCATGAATTGCAGAGAAGATTGCAGTTTCCATTTTCTCATCAATTTTTAGTTGATGCGCAACAGCAAAGGCACGAGACATCTCTACCCCCATATTGCCGTTAATAAAATCAACGTGGTTTTGCTTAAAAGTCACACCTTCAGGCAAACCTGCTTTAATTTTTGGTACTTCTGACTTGGCAAAGTTGTAGCAATGTGGGCAGTAGAAAGAGAAAAACTCGGTAATTTCTGGCTTGGCTGTTGCCGGGCCTTGATTAACCACCGTGTAGTGAACACCCTCTTTATAATCTGCAGCCATTGCTGCCATAGGCGCAACGATAAATGCTAATGCGACCAGTAATGCTTTTTTCATGTAAATTCCTTGGTGATGCTTCACGCACCTTTAATAATTTTTAAGATAACATAATGCCCTTTCGAGTCGACCTCAAGCGCATAAGTTCATTTTTCTGTTACAAAATGAGAGTTATCACAGAATTTCTCTCACGCTTTCATCGATAAAACGCCAAGCTAGTATTGCGGAATTAAACTCAGTGGTGGCTCATCGAGAGCAGCCAACTGTTCCTTAAAGGCCAATATTTGCTGCTCCCAATATTTATCTTCAGCAAACCAGGGGAAATTCATAGGGAATGCAGGGTCTGCCCAACGACGACTCAGCCATGCGTTGTAATGCAGCATTCGCATCGCCCGCAGAGGTTCAATCAGTTGTAGCTCTCGGGTATCAAACTCACAAAATTCCTCATAAGCCTCTAGCAGCACCTCTAACTGTAAAATCTGCTGTGGTCTATCCCCAGCGAGCATCATCCAAATATCTTGCACTGCTGGTCCCATTTTGGCGTCGTCTAAATCCACAAAACCAGGGCCTTGCGGCGTCCATAATATATTGCTTGGATGCAGGTCACCGTGTAGTCGAATATTTTTGTAGTGCTTGGGCTGCCACATTGCGCTAGCCTTTTCGAGGATCTGCTCGACTACAGTGAAATAGGGCAAGGCTAATCCAGAGGGAATATGCCCAGACTCTTTTAGCCACTTTAACGACTCATCGCCCAATAACTGCGGCGAGAGGGTATCACGAGAGACAAAATCAGCCTGCTTAGAAAATTGATGGATACGCCCGATAAAACGCCCAACGGACTCTAACTGGTCCAGATTATCCACCTCAAAAGCACGGCCGCCAATAGAGGGAAAGAGTGCAAACCGAAACCCTTGAAATTCATGTAATGAACGGCCATCAATGATGACGGGAGTCGCAATAGGTACTTCTTGCTCGGTCAATGCAGCGGAGAAGTCATGCTCCTCTTGGATCTGTTGATCTGTCCAGCGCTCCGGGCGATAAAACTTCACGACATAGCGTTGTCCTCTATCACAACGAAACTGATAGACGCGGTTTTCGTAACTATTTAGCGCCAGTAAGCCAGTCTCAGGATAGATCCCTAATGTTTCAATGGCGGTCAAAATCAGATCGGGAGTCAAAGCTTGGTAGTGAAATGCCGAATCTTCATCTACTGCTGTAGTAATAATCTTACTAGGCTCTTCTCTATTCATTTCTATACTCTAGCTTTAAGTGATAACGGCTAATTAGGTGTTTCAACTGAATGATATTAACGGGTGCTACGCCACTAAATATGGCTTCATCAACTCCGCTAAGTAAACCAATACATCAAATTCATCTTCCCTATCGGTAGATAGCCAACAGATATCACCATAAAATTCATAATGCAGCTGCAAGTGTGACCCTTCAAACTCCAATAGCCATTGATGCCTGTCTGCCCCCCACTGTTTCTCAACGACTCGACAGTCAATGGCTGTTGCAAGTGGTTCAGCAAATTGATCAAACAGCTCAAAATCAATATCGGCTTGCACCGATAGACTTAAGGTTTCACGATCTAACTTAATAGCATTTAGCTTCATCTATCTACTCTGTAACTATTTTAATTAAAACTGCCTATCAGTTAACGGCCGGACACGACTTGATTTTTACACACCAAGTTCTTTCCGTCGGCAACGCACAGGTGACCACATATATAGTCTGCATTTTTGTCATCATTCAGGCGTAGCAAGCCTTTACCTTTAGCGTGGCATTGCTCGATTGAGGCGTAGTATCCACTGATGAACTCCCCCGATTGCTCAATGCTTGGTTTCGCTGCAGCATCAGGATAATAAAGCAGCGTCCACTCAGGAGAATCGGTACATGCCGTCAAACTCAGAGATAAAAATGTCGTAAAACAAACTAGCCGCAATTTCATGCTAAAGGTCCTATAAATAAAAGAGGCGAACAAATGTTCGCCTCCTAGTAAGCAACTAATGCTTATTCTACACCGCTTCGTTAGCGATTGATGAATTTTGCAGGTTATTTATTTGCTTTAGCCTTAGCCTTTTCAATACGAGTGATGCGGCCTTCAAAGCCTGTTACTGTACCGTCGCTAACACCATGCTTAATCGCAGTATTACAGATTGCGATAGCAGCATCGAATTCGCCATTGTCATTTAGTAGCGTCGACATATGCATCAAACCAATACCTTTTACTTCAGTTTTGGCCTCAGCTAAGTAGTGAGTAAATAGGGTAACGTACTGCTCTGAAAGACTAGCACCATACTCAACATATTCGCTTTGTTTGCGTTGTTTATAACATTCAGCAACCGCAGCAGACAGTGCAGTGTATTCAGTAGCTGAATCAGTAGCCTCTGCAGTATCGGCAATAGCCTGAGTTAACTTAGCATTAGCCCAAGTAAAATCTGTCGCTTTTGGCTCTGGCTCTGGCTCTGGCTCTGGCTCTGGCTCTGGCTCTGGCTCTGGCTCTGGCTCTGGCTCTGGCTCTGGCTCTGGCTCTGGCTCTGGCTCTGGCTCTGGCTCTGGCTCTGGCTCTGGCTCTGGCTCTGGCTCTGGCTCTGGCTCTGGCTCTGGCTCTGGCTCTGGCATGATTTCAAGCGCTTCCCCTTCAATATCAAGTTTTTTATCAAAGCTGACACCTTCATCTGCAACCGTTGACACGTCAGTATCTTCTGCGGGGGTAATATCTTTGACTTCAGTCTCAGCAGCCTTATTGGCAGCCTCACTTTGCTGAGTTTTTTGTTCTTGTTCTTCATTTGCTAATCGCTGAGTACGCTTATAGAGATAAACGCCAATTAGGATAAGCAAAAAAATGGCAATGTATTTCATTGTATTCCACCAGTTGTTTGGCCAGAGACTCAATCTGTGAGTCTTTTTATGCATTTCAAATCGCACGAAAATAGAACGTTATTATTAATCTATTCTCTTTCCTAAAATCAAGTATTTATACCTATTTTTTAATCGGGTATCAAAAATAGTGCACTATATCGGCCAATTTAGTCAAAAAGACAGCATAACTCAGCTAAAATCGCGAACTGATAAAATGGAAATCTTGTACTAAAGAGAGTTTTAAAGCGCTATTTTGTGCGCACCTTCAAACTTTAATAGATGATCTTTGTTTGTCGCTTGGTAGGGTTTTATCATGGAAATAACCCAGTGGCTTACTAAGGTATAACATGGCTTTTGAACAACTTTTAACTGGCAAATTACTTAGCGAATTTAAAACCATCTCTGCAATGGTCGAAATCTACTGTAAAGCTCACCATAAAAGTACTGGCGGGGAAGTTTGTCAGGACTGCCAAGAATTCAAAGAATATGCTCATACGCGCTTAGACCGGTGCCCATATGGGCAAGATAAGCCAACCTGTAATAAATGCCCAGTACATTGTTACAAACCACATATGAAACAAAAAGCTCGCGAAATAATGATATTCGCAGGCCCTAGAATGTTACTTCCGCATCCTATTATGGCTATTAGGCATTTACTATCCGAGCGTAAAGATGCGCCAGGCAAGCCACCAGCAGAATCTTCAAACAGGCACCTTCGCATTAAAGTGAAATCTTAAAGCTAGTCTTCAAACCACTGCTATTTTTAACTCTGTAGGCTACAGAGCGCTTCTATATCTAGCTAATTATTATTAGAAAACCTCCCTTAGCGCGCGATATTTTAAAATAGTGTCATGCGCTTTCTTGTCGTATCTAAGATTCACTACTAGACTTTCGGAAAGTAAACGGATTTATTTGAACAACGTCGCAGTATAAATTATTGCTCGTTGGGAATAATCAGCATGGAGGCTGCAGCTTTGATTAAAGAGATCCTGCTCGTAGAAGACAACAAAGTTATGTTGTTGATGATGTCACAGATGCTGTCCTCTCGTGGGTATCAAGTCGTGACTGCAAAACACGGCCTAGATGCACTCTCCCAACTTGAATCACACCCCAACATTCAACTGGTTCTTAGCGACTGGATGATGCCGGAACTAAACGGCATCGATCTTTGTTATCGACTTAAATCACCAGAATTTGGACGCTATATCTTCTTCGTGCTTCTTTCAGGACGAGACGATAAAAAATCAATTGTGGAAGGTATTAATGCTGGTGCTAATGACTTTGTAGCAAAAGATACCAACATCGATGAGCTTGACGCTAGGCTAAAAGCAGGTTTTAGAACACTCGAATTACACAATGAGCTAGTGGCAAAAAATATCGAACTCGATCGAGCTTACGCCACCATTAAGCAAGATTTGGAATCGGCCAGCGAACTCATTCAACGTATGCTACCAAACCAAACAAGCTTTAAAGGCACTGAAATCAATTACACCCATATCCCCAGTGCACAGATTGGCGGCGACATGCTTGGCTGCTTGCAACTAGACGAAGAACATATTGCTATCTACCTCTTTGATGTCGCAGGCCACGGGGTTGCTTCAGCTTTAATGTCTTTTTCTATCCAGCAAAGCATTAGCTCAAACTCAGGCACCACGTCCAATGTCAAACGGAAGAAAGAAACCGATCCCTTTTACAGTCTTATTGAACCCAGCGAAGTTATCTCTCATCTGAATCAAAGTTATATCGGCCAAGATCAAAACAACCTGTACTTCACCATGGTGTATGCCGTACTCAACACCAAAAACGGCATACTTACCTACGCCTTTGCCGGCCATCCACCGATGATCTGGTTGAAGAAATCGCAGAACTGCAGTGAGTTTATCGAACAAGACAGCTTTGTTGCTGGCATGTTCGACTTTGCAGAATACAAAACAGAACAAGTGCAACTAATGCCGGGCGATAGAGTGTTTCTCTATTCTGATGGCATTACAGAAGCGGAAGATAGGTATAAAAATCAGTTCGCAGAAGCTGGCTTGAAGCAGCTCGTTTTAGCACAGAGCAATACCCCTAGAGACCAACAAACTGACAGCATAGTTAGCACAGTAAGTGCTTGGGCTGGCACAACACAGTTTGATGATGATATCAGTCTGCTTGCCCTTGAGTGGCAAGGCGAATAGAGAGGAAACACTATGCAATTCGATATTATAGAAAAAGGCCAGTACACCATAGTTCAAATCAATGAAGGTCGTTTTGATGCAAAACTAGCCCCTGCATTCAGGGAGCAACTAGAGCAAATAAAAGGCAACATTCGTGAACATCTAGTGCTGGATTTAGGTGAGGTGCGCTTTATGGATAGCAGTGGTCTAGGAGCAGTAATGGGTGCCTACAAGATGCTGCGTAACACCAAGATAAGCATTGTTAATCCTCAAAAACCTGTGACTGATCTACTCAAACTTACCCGTATGGACAAGTTAATTCTCAGCCACCCAACAATTGAAGATGCACTGGCTCCAACCGCTTAAAGAGGTAGATGTTATGAAAGGAATGATCTTAGCCGCAGGGAAAGGCACACGTATTAAGCCAATATCTTATGCTATTCCAAAACCTATGGTTCCTATTTTGGGGAAACCCGTAATGGAGTCAATGATCCAGCTATTCGCCAAAAGCGGGATTGATAAAATAGTTATAAATACTAGTCATTTAGCCGAAATTATTGAGAACTACTTCGGCGATGGTCACCATTTCAATGTGCAGCTTTCCTATTCCTATGAAGCGACTGAAGTTGACGGTAAGTTTGTAAGTCAAGCACTCGGTTCAGCTGGCGGCATGCGTAAAGTACAGGATTTCTCCGGCTTCTTCGATGAAACATTTGTGGTGGTTTGTGGCGATGCATGGATTGATCTCGATCTTAAAGCGGCGGTAGAACACCACAAAAAACATGGTGGGATCGCGACCATTATTACTCGTGAAGTTCCCTCTTCTGAAGTGAGTAAATACGGTGTTGTAGTCACAGATAAATATGAGCAGGTCGTTAGTTTTCAAGAAAAGCCGTTAGAGTCAGAAGCACTGTCGAATAAGATCAATACGGGGATCTATATTTTTGAACCTGCCGTGTTTGACTTTATTCCTAAAAATGCTGAGTTTGATATTGGTAGCGATCTCTTCCCACTATTGGTGGAAAGAAAAGCTCATTTTTATGCCGTTAACATGGATTTCCAGTGGTTGGATGTCGGTAAAGTTAAAGATGTTTGGGAAGTAACCAGCGATATCCTGAACGGTAAAGTAAAAGGGTACCCAATACCAGGTACTCAGCTCGCACCTGGTGTTTGGGTCGGTATTAATACTCAAATAGATATCTCTAAATGTAAGATCACGCCTCCTGTCATTATCAGTAGCGGCTGCGAAATTCAAAATGGCGCGACCATCATAGGTCCTGCTGTTGTGGGGGCGAATTGCAAAGTCGACGCTAAGAGCCTAGTTAGCAATACCCTCATTTGCGATTACATCCATCTCGCTGACGATGCTTACATAGTGAACAAAACCATGTTTGGTGACTACTTGCTCGGTCACGATGGTTACACCCAGCTGTTGGCCGATTGTCAGTATGTGCATATTTTGCAAAACCGTAATGTGTCCCGGCCTTTAACAGGGCAAGCCAGTATCGACGATATCTATAACACACGGCAAACTCCGACGGCTAAACCGGTGCCGCTTCAACAGGTGAAATAAGGTCTACTTATGGATGTGAACACAAGGACGTTTCACAAAGAGTATCTCAGTAGCTTAGAGGCATCTAGAGAGGTCGCGGAAGACATAGTCCCTTACTGGAATAGCCTGGGGGTTAGCGAACTGATTATAGGCCAAATGGAGCTTTGCCTGGTTGAGGTTGTCAACAATGTTTTTGAGCATGCCTACAGCAATACCGAGGGCGATAGGTTTGAAGCTAAATCCTATCTGACTCCAGCTCAAAACCTGATTATAGAGATCTCTGATTTTGGTCACTCGATGCCAAGCGGTGTGCTTGAGGAGCTATTAAGTGCAGATTTTGTAGAACCGGTAGCCGATGACCCTGAAACTTGGTTGCAGAGCAAACGAGGGCTGAAGATCATTCAGGAGTTATCAGACAAGTTAGAGTACTTTTCACACCAAAACCGTAACACATTAAAGCTACAAAAAAGCGCAAGCTGAACCAACATAAATTGCCGTTCAGCCTATGCGGCACAACCTAAGGTAGCAACAAGATAAAAGCACCTTAGTCAAAACCGATAAGTGCATGGAGAATAGATAAATGGACTTTTACTTCAGCGAGTTTGAAAAGCGAACTCCACCGCAACCTGCAAGCTATAGCGCATCAAGAGAGTTGCTATATCAATACTTAGCGACCTGTAATATTGCGCTCGGTATTTGGTATCTAGTGTGGCGCTGGGGGTTTGCGCTCAACTACGATGCGATGTGGTTTTCGCTGCCGCTGGCTTTTGCTGAGTCCTGTGCCTTTGTCGGCTCAGTGCTGTTTGCTTTTAACTTATGGAAAACCTCTGACGAACCCATAAAAAGCCCACCAGCCACGATAAATGAATGCATTAACGAGCCCATGGATGATAGACCCATTGGGGTCGATATCATGTTCCCCACCTATGATGAAGAGCCTGAATTAGTCGCTCTTAGTATCCGAGATGCCTTAAATGTACGTTATCCCCATGAAATAGAAACTCGGATTTTTATTCTTGATGATGGCCGTCGCCCTGAGATGGCACAACTCGCCGCCGACATGGGAGTCGAGTACATCACTCGTGATAATAATGTCGGCTACAAAGCTGGTAATTTGCGTAATGCACTTGAACAAACCTACGGTGACTTTATTGTTATTTGTGATGCCGATACCCGTCCTTTTCCGAGCATTTTAGAAAACACCTTAGGTTACTTTAAAGACCCCGATGTGGCTTGGGTACAAACACCTCAATGGTTTTTCGATCTACCCGCTGGCGAGAGATTGCCAGCTTGGCTCAAAAAACGCCTAGGCACACCGATTAGCTGGTTAGGCAGTGCATTTGAGAAAATCTATGGCCCAGTTACACTTGGGCGCGATCCCTACGCTAACGATCCGCAGATGTTTTACGACGTCATTCAGCGACGCCGTAATTGGGCCAATGCCTCATTTTGCTGTGGCGCAGGCTCAATACATCGCCGCGAAGCCGTTATGGAAGCTGCGCTGAGAAGTTATAGCCAACAGATCAGCAAAGAGCATGAAGAAGTAGAAAAGCAGATCCGTAAGCTTACTAAGGAGAAGAGTGTCGATAAGAATATCTCCGCTAATCTACGCCAAGAAATTATCTTCGATACAGAGTTCACTCCCTATAAGTTTCATGTTTCCGAAGACATCTACACCTCGCTTATTCTTCACGGTGATACCGAACGAGAATGGCGCTCCATTCAACATCCTCAAATCGAAAGCAAAATGCTATCTCCCCAGGATTTACAGAGCTGGACAGTACAACGCTTTAAATATTCAGGCGGCTCGATAGATATCTTCATGAATGATAACCCGCTATTTAAAAAAGGCATGAGCCTAAAACAGAAACTGATGTATGGCGCCAGCTTTTGGTCCAATCTATCCGCTATTTGGAACATTATCTTCTTGGCCTGCCCAATAGTGTACTTCCTTACCAGTATCGCCCCCGTTAGCGCCTACGACACTACGTTCTATATGCACTTTCTACCTTTTGTTATTACTGCAGAACTCGCGATGATGGTAGGTACCTGGGGAGTTGCGGGTTACCAAGGTAAAACAAACTTCCTCTCCTTTTTCCCAGTTAACTTGCGCGCGCTATGGACAGTACTGCGAGGCAAGAAGATAAGCTTCCCTACGACTCCAAAGAGCCGTCAACAAGGACTATTTCTTCACTTAGTGATCCCACAAATTGCTGTTTTCGCATTGAGTCTAGGCAGCATGGCTTTTGCTTGGTACGCATACAGCAGTGGCTCATTTGGCAGCTACTCTCTCGGAGGACTTATCCTCAATAGTTTTTGGACTATCAATAACATGATGGCTATGTGGGGCATGATTGCCGCTGCATGCTGGTCACCACCTGCGGATGATGTGCCCACCACCGTTGAAACAACCAAGGAGTTAGATTATGGAATCGAGTAGCTCATTTGTAAAAGCCCGTCACCATATCGTGTTCTTAGCAGGGCTATTTACAGCACTCGCCATCGCTTTCACTATCGAAACCCGTGAATACAATCAGGTGATGGGAAATCTCTCCTTCACCTCTTCTGAACCGATACCGTTTAGGGAGAACCGGGTATTGACTGATCAAGAGTATCAATGGGCTGAAATCGCTTGGCGCTATTTTGAGAATAACTATCAAGACAATACAGGCTTAGTCAATTCAGTGGATGGCTACCCTTCAACAACTATGTGGGATACAGCCTCCTACCTAATGGCACTTATCTCTGCCCAACGGCTGAATGTGATCACTTACGATGAATTTAACTTAAAGATGGAAAAAGCCTTAACAACGCTATCGCGGATCCCACTGGTAAAGGATGAATTACCCAATAAAGCATACGATACGCAAACACTAAAAATGGTGGATTACACTAACAAGCCCACCGCCGACGAATATGGCATAGGGTGGTCTGCCATCGATATCGGCCGTATTCTGGTGCCGATGAATATCCTCATCTGGCAATACCCTAAATTCAATAAACAAGTAAACAGCGTATTACAGCATTGGAAAATTGGCGTGATGACTCAAAACGGCTATATGTTCGGCTCAAGACCAGCCAAATCCGGACCGGGGCTTGATTTAGTTCAAGAGGGTCGAATAGGCTATGAAGAATACGCATCCAAAGCTCTAAGTTTAATGGGGCGAGATGTATTCAATGCACTAAAGTATGCGGATTACCTCAAACTCATCGAAATAGACGGCGTCGATATCCCCACTGATAGCCGAGACCCTGCCAAGTATCATGCCCATAACTATGTGGTGAGTGAATCCTATATTCTCGACAGCATTGAGTTCGGCGCAGATAGTGTCTCCAGAATTTTTGCCTTTAGGGTCTATAAGGCACAAGAACAACGCTATAAACGCTCAGGCATAATCACCGCAGTCAGTGAAGATCATATTGATCAAGCCCCCTACTTCGTATACAACACAGTGTTTTCTGATGGTAAAAAGTGGAACGCGATTACCGATACTGGTGATGACGCCTCTGACTATAGAACCCTTTCCACTAAAGCAGCATTCGGCTGGTATGCACTTTATGACACCCCTTATGCCGATAAACTGATTACAGGTGTCGAATCACTCTATTCAGATAATAAAGGTTGGTACTCAGGGCTGTATGAGAAAACAGGCGAAGCTAACACGGCAATTACTGCCAATACCAATGGAATCGTCTTAGAGTCGCTAGCCTACATCCAATATGGCGCTTTACTCAACGTCGGCGTAGAAGACCAATTATAAAGGGAAGCCTATGCAATTTATTATAATTCTATGTGTCGCTCTAATACTCGTTGCATGCGGTAATAGCTATCAAGGCTTTTCAAATGACATAGTTAAGCGCCACACCCACTGGGATGTGCCCGAGCAACGTTCAGGTGAATTAACAGAGCAAGAGATGGAGATGGCCACCATTGCATGGCAGTACTTTGTCAATAATTACCAAGAGTCTACAGGTCTGGTTAATGCGGTAAACGATTATCCCTCGGTCACTTGGTGGGATGCTTCATCTTATTTGGCAGGCATGGTCAGTGCCCTTGAGTTTGGCATTATTGAAAAAGAGGAGTTCGATCGCCGCTTTATTCGTTTTGTTGCCACGCTCAATACCCTAGATCTTTTTATGGGCGAGCTGCCAAACAAAGCTTATAACACCCAAAATGCTGCCAAAGTAGACTATGCCAACCAACCTGGAGAAATCGGTTACTCAGCGCTCGATCTGGGCCGATTATTAATTTGGCTGCATATTATTAAGCATCGATTTCCGCAATTTGCGAGTGCTATCGACTCTGCTGTACTACGTTGGAACTTCTGCAATGTTGTCGATGAGACGGGGACTATGTTTGGTGCACTGTTAGAACCTGGCAAACCAGTACAATATTTACAAGAAGGTCGGTTAGGCTATGAAGAGTATGCAGCTAAAGGATTTGAGCTTTGGGGGTTTAACACCAAGCAAGCCTTGATGCCCGAGCCCTATGCCACCATTAACATGTATGGCTACGACATCCCTTACGACACCCGCGATCCACGCAAGCTAAAAGCTCATAGCTACGTAGTGACCGAAAGTTATGTGCTAGATGGAATTGAATTTGGTTGGGATGTCACCTCAGATCGTAGCGCACACGATAATAATTATAGCCATCAGTGGGTCGCAGAATTTGCACTACAGATCTATCGAGTACAAGAGAAACGCTACCAAGAAACTGGCATTATCACCGCAAGAACCGAGCATCAGCTCGACGGCGCACCTTACTTCGTTTACGACACCATTTATACCGATGGCTTTGCCTGGAACACTATTTCAGAAGTGGGTGCTTTCCTACCTCAATACTCAGCTGTTGCGATTAAGGGAGCCATGGGAATGTGGGTGTTGTGGGATACCGAGTATACCGACCTACTATTTGAACATGTCAGCCATGTTTATGATCGAGAGAAAGGTTTTTACGAGGGTATATTTGAGAATGGTACCGGGCTCATTAACACCTTTACTTCAAATAACAATGGAATTTTATTGGAGATTTTACTGTTTAAAAAACAAGGTAAGCTACTACAATATCAATCAACGGTTGCACCTAGCCTTTGGGAAAAAGCACTACAAAGTCCATTTGGATACGAAGGGCAATGCCTACCTAGAACTGCAGCAGCTGACTAGTTCAGCATCCTAACTGGGGTCATATGCTACGACAATGTGTGTTGTTGGTATTACTGCTCAACCTTCAAGCTTGTGGTCTAATATACCAGGGAGTTCAGTCAGGTGTATCTGGAGTGAATGAATCACAACTCATTCGCCAAGGTAGACACGGCGAGCTCACGGAGAAGGAAATGGGTTGGGCCAATACCGCTTGGTTGTATTTTGCCAATAATACTCAGCTCTCTACAGGGCTAGTCAATTCCATTGATAATTATCCCACCATGGATATGACCTCACTGGCAGATTATCTTATCGCGCTACAGGCCGCTCGCCAATTCGAGCTGATTTCAACTAAAGCCCATGATGAACGGCTCACGATGGCGATAGACTTTCTTGTCACAATGCCACTGACACGCCAAGGAGTTCCCAATAAAGTCTATTCAACTAGTGCGGGTAACATGGTGGACTACGGCAATCAACCCTCAGAGTTGGGCTGGTCAGCAATCGATATAGGTCGGTTACTCATCGCTTTGGCGATTACTAAACAGCACAACCCTGAATTTTCTGAGTATATTGATAAGGCCGTTCTGCGCTGGAACTTTTGTGCCTTAGTCTCTGATAAAGGCGAATTATATGGCGGTAATATCAGCAATGGTCAAATCCACAGCTTCAAAGAGGGTCGCTTAGGTATCGAAGAGTATGCTTCCTATGGCTATCTTGATTGGCAAATCATTCCCAAAAAAACGATGATGCTCGAGCCCTATGAAGTTGCAACCATCAATGGTATCGATCTGCTCTTTGATGGCAGAGATCCACGTTTTTTTGATGTGTTAAGACCCGTATTCAGCACTCCATACCTGTGGTTAGGACTTGAGTTTAATTGGGATGATATTGACGACCTAGATTCATTCGACGCGCAGCATACCAATGCCCCTCTCGCCGCAATGGCGGATTCTATCTACCAAGTCCAACAAAGTCGCTGGGATGTCGAGCGCATTTATACCGCGCGCGCCGAACATGTTGTCTCAGGAGAACCCTATTTTGTCTATGACGCTATTTACGCCTTAGGCACACCTTGGATCACAGTCGCTGAAGATGGCAGTAGTCACGACCATTTGGCACTCGTGTCCACCCGAGTCGCTTTTCAAATGTGGGCACTGTGGAAAACAGACTATACCGAGCGACTTATCACGCTAGTCCAAGAGCTTTACCATCCACAACGTGGCTGGTACGAAGGCCGCTATGAAATCTCAAGCGCTTACGAGAAAAGCATTACATTAAAAACCAATGCCGGAGTGCTTGAAGCCTTACTCTACAAGGTCAATGGCAAGCTTTACCAAGCAAAGGAAAATAGGGAATACCGCGACGTACGCTTCAACTCCCGCTTTGACCACCCAGGTAAATGCCTATTGGAGACCTTCGATGACACATAAATATCACTTAATACTTGGGTTGGCATTACTCGCACTACCTGTCAGTCAGTCTATTTATGCTGAAGCGCTAAAGCTAGATTTGCGTGCCTTTAGCAAAGGCAACTACCTACTGGCAAAGGGCCGCTACCCACAAACAGCTGCCCATTGGCATCAACTGAGCGTTATGCTTCTGAGTAATCCCAAAAAAGTCTCCCAGCAGGAGATGTGGCAATCTGCTGGCCTTGCGGCCTCATTGGCAGCAATCGCAGCCGATAAAGCCGAAGATCCCATCGCCTATCAGTACTGGTCCGATAGTACCCGTTACCTACTAACCGGCGGTACCAATTGGTCGCAGGTACAGCAGATGCTGCACCAACGATTAGAAACTGCAAATACACAATTGTCCGTCGCCATGCAGGTGACAGATGTTACAAGTGGCATTGATGAAAACCTTGATATAGAGCTCACTGCACTACAACTGTGGCAGGAGAAGTTAAACTTATTTGTCTTTACCGCCCCAAAGCTTGGACTTAATCGTTATGACTCAGAATTCAACACTGGTACGAGCCAGCCATCGCCAGCAGTAAATCAACACACAACACAATCACAACAGCCTAAAACGGGTAAGAAACTGTCAGGTTATGAATCAAACTTCTCCCAAAGCCCCTCTTTTATCCCAGCTACAACTGTAGTTGAAACAGCGGAGCCCAAATCTCAGGATAAGCAGGAAGATAATCTGATAAATGCATCTGATGCGGGTCTTTCCTCCGCAGCACAAACCCAAGAGACAACCCCTGAACCCAAATTACCTGCAGAGGATGGCGCTCCTAATGCTAACCCTCTAGGAATAGGTAATATCAATCAAACTCAAGAGATCAAAGTTGAGTCTCTGCAAAAGCGGCAAATAGAACCTGTACCTGTAACGAAAGAGGATAAAACTAACGACACATCTACTGATAGCACTATCAGGAGTAATGAAGAATCGCAATTACACTAGAAAATGAAACATTTACAACATGACAGGCTAGACAAGCACGGACTGAGCACTATAAAACTCGACTAAAAATGTTTATCGTCTTGCTGTTTAAAAGATCTGTGACTACATTTTAATAAGCTCACGGTCATTACGATTTAAACCGTAGGGCGATCGGGAAGAGTTAATCAATGAAAGGATTCATTATGAAAATGCATAAAGAAGATCTCGAACAAATCTACCGCTCTGCTAGCAACCAATTTGACCTAACCGAATCCTCTCATCAGATTTGTCTCCTTGAACTAGCAGATTCTTTACTCGATCTAAAACAGACCTCCCCTGCACAGCTTTCCGCATTGGCTCAAAAAGAGGATTGTCCGCTGGCATTCAAGCTAGCAGTAAAGCTAGTGCAATCACGCAAATACTTAAAACAGATCAGCAAACCTATCTCCATTGGAATTGTCTTTGCCATGTGGGGTGAGCACCACAGGTTACTAGAAAAGAGTCCTTCGAATATCAACGGTGAAAACTCTTTGCTGACCAAAGTCACTCAACTTAATTGGGCATGTAAAGGCACCAAGGTAAATTGGCAACTTTACCCTGTTGACGACGGATGCCCTCACGGCAGTTTCACTATAGCCAATCGCATAGCAAGCAGAAGTTCACAACCAGAAAAGATATCGGTACTCAACCTCAAAGACGGCATTTCTGCGACTAAGGGGCCACTCGCTAAACTCAAAAATGTAGATGACTCCAGAAAAGGCGGCGCTATTATTCATGGCTGCATGCAAGCGCTAGACGATGGCGTAGATGCAGTGATCTATACCGATGCAGACAACTCAGTGCATATGGGACAACTCGGGCTCATATTAGCTCCATTTGTCGCGAACAACGCTCAGGTTGTACTGGGTAACCGTAAAGACCCGCTGTCTATCTTAGTCAAACAAGAGCAGCGCTGGGGGATCGGCATTAAAACCCTTAGACATATGCAAAGAATGGTTGGCTCAGCCATTTTTTCACAAGGAATTTACGACACCCAAGCAGCTTATAAACTCTTTAGTCGTGAAGCGTTAGTTACTATTCTCGAGCAGCCGACCGTATTTGACTTCTCCTTCGATACCGACTGGATTTTAGCTGCGATGCAACAGCAACAGCATATTGCCACCGTACCTTTTGCTTTTATCGACTCAGCTGCAGAGTCGGCCTCTATCACCCAGGGTCCGATGAGTACTTGGTTAACGTTACTGCAAGGCTTAGTAAAAGCACTACGTGCAAGAGGGGCTGATTACAATCAAGAGATGGCACAACTCATCGACAAAGAGATAAAAACGGCGGAAGATTTAGATCGCATCATTGACCTATTACCAGAAGAGCTATTACACGCCAGTGACGCTGAGCTTGGTAACCCTCAACTGATGAGCCCTGCAGCATTAAAGCAGTGGTTGAGTAAAGTAAGAGCCGAGCAACTCGCGACCATAACTTAGCAAGGACTCACCCAAGCGACACACTCGTGCGTCACCAATATTCGCACAGCTATCAGAATGCTGAACATAGCCGATAAATGAGCAAGAAGGGATCTTAAAATGATAGAAGTTAATGAATTAAGAGCACTATGTGGAGATGATGACTCCATGGTGAAAATGCTACTTAGCATTTACTTAGAAGAGTACGGAGAAAGCGATAATATACTCCAAAGTCGCTTCTCCAAAGATGACGTTAATGGTCTATTTCAGATTTCACATGAGCTAAAGGGGATGTTTAGTAATTTATGCGCTAAAGAGGCAATGACATTAGCCCAAACAGTAGAATCAAGATCTCAAGCGGGATCACTGCCCGACCAAAATGATATCAATGCGCTTTGTGGCAAGATAAAAGAGATCAATCAACAGATAGAGGGCATTTTGCAATAGGCCGTATATTGCAGCAAGGGCACTTCACTACGCGCATACTAAAAATCGCCGTATGCGCTTTCGCTATACTAAGTATTTCAGCGAATAATTCTGCGTGGGCAACGAGCTCAAAAGATGAGCTCGATAACCAAGCCGCTCAGCAGCTGCAACAACCTAACCCAACAGGGTCACAAAGGGTATCCAGAGTCATACTGGGGTCAGAGTCACCCGTTCAACCTCAAATTGAATTCCAGCGTAGAGCTGTTATCCCCCAAGTTAATTCTAAAAATTCAAGCAAAAAGCTTTCCATCATTGCTAATAGCCAAGCCACTGAAATAGTAGCAAAGACGGACGTTACAACAATAGTTCCCGCACCTGTACCGATACCCGTAACTCTCAACCGCTACGAAAAGCTACTCACCAATAAAGCACAGCGCTACATAGATAAAAATTGGAATGAAACTACTGGTCTTATCGATTCGGTGCAAGGCTATACACACGCCACCATGTGGGATATAGCCAGTGGAATAGGCGCACTATTAGCCTTAGAAGCACTCAACGTTAGCGATCCGCACGTCACTGACATTAGACTCGCTAAGTTACTCACAACCCTTTATAACTTGCCTTTATATGACGGTAAACTGCCCAATCGACAATACAATACAGTGACAGGGAAGCCCTCTGGACGATATAGCGATACACCTTCTAATGGCAATGGCTGGTCAGCTTTAGATCTTGGTCGCCTGTATATTTGGCTAGCAATTATAGCCCAAAAAAAACCGCACCTCGCAGCCGATGTCGACAACATCAAGCTAAAGTGGCAACTCAATGCCGCTGTGCATAGAAAAACACTGTATGGCACCAAGTTGACCTCAAAGAAAGAGTACTTTCGCCAAGAGGGACGGCTGGGCTATCTGCAATACGCTGCAACGGGTTATCAAATGATGAACTTAGATGTTGCTAATGCATTTAACTGTGATCGATTAAAAGAGATCAATATTGAGGGTATGTCGGTGAAAACCGATGTTCGTAACCTTCCCTTCTTAACTCTTGACCCATTTTTGCTTTACACCATTGAAGTGGGAAGTGAAGCCTCTTGCTGGAACCAGCTAAGCACATTGTTTGAGCTACATAATTTCAAATACAAAACCAATCAAAAATTAACAGCCTACGCAGAAGATTCGCTGAGTAAGTCACCTTGGTTTTTATATAACAATATTTACTACCAAGGCCAAGCGTGGCACAGCGTCTCCCATTCGGGTAAACCCATCGCCGATTCACAAACCTTTAGCAATAAGGCAGCGTTTGCAATGAGCGTCATTTTTCAAAATGAGTACAGCGAGAAACTTGCAACACAGGTCATAACCAATAGTGCCCGCCATAGCGAGATCCCAACTGGGCTTTATCACAATGGAAAAACAAATACCGCCTATAATATAAATACTAACTCGCTGATCTTAGTTAGCCTTTGGTATAAAACCCGCGGTCGAATCGCTATTTGGCAAGATTAATCGAACCGTCACAATAAGTCAGGAACAAAGACCTCGTTAGGGAAGACGCATTTGATAAAGCGCCAAGGATGGACAGTCAGAAAAGTACTATGGATACCAGTCCTAAGTTTCTTTGCTGCTGAAATTTGCGCGAGTGAGCACCAAACCGAAATGGCAAAGCATGCACCGAAACCTGTTGAAACTAAGGTTATAAATAGCTCTGAACCACCAAAAACTGAAGAGTCCTCGACTGCAGATCTCATTTGGAATGGGGTCACAAGCTCTTTCATGCTGCCCTTGGAGACTTGGGATACTGACACCCCTTGGTACAAACGTTGGAGCGCTAGCGTTGCCGTAGGCTACCCATTGGTAGACACCCCTGCAGTTATTCCTGCAAATGCCACTACAGGTCCAAGTAACCAAAACCTTACCGCAAGCTTGTCACTAAAATATTCGATTATTGGCAATTGGTTTATCTCTGCAACCGCCTACCACTATTTTGACAAAGAGCTACAACAAGCCTGGAACCCAGATTTTACCTATGTATTCGGTTACAGTGATTGGCGGCCATATACTTTTAGCCTGTTGTACTCTAATTATGGGGGAAACCGTTTCTCTCCTGAGCCAGGTGGAAAGCATACCGAATTCTCCCAAGGTACCTGGGCTCTAGGCTGGAAATTTCCCATCACCAAACCCTTTATCGATTGGTTTTCCTTTACCGACGAAGGCGCCATGGGCTGTCAACTTGATTACAATTACACGCCAGAGTATTTCGACTTAGCCAGTATCGAATATAAAACCAGCCATCAAACGATAAGTTTAGGCTGCAAATATTCCATCGTCGGTAACTGGTACGTCAATGGAACTGCCTTTTACTACTTAGATAGCAGCCAAAAGCAACCTTGGAATCCAGATTTTACTTACGGTTTTGGATACTTTGATTGGCACCCCGGTACCATAACGATTCAGTACAATAACTATTCTGGTAATCGCTGGAATAGTGCAGATAGAGGAGCAGATACAGGTAGGTTTAAAGATGGTTCGATCAGTATCAGTTACTCTTTTGATTTCTAACCATAACCTTTGAGACACGTTTTATTGACTTAAACGGTTAAGGACTTTTTTCTGACACTTAGGACATTCATAGGAGTGGCGATGAATTTTACAGCCACACTCTGGACAGGGGAGCATTTTCCTATCTTTACTAAGCAGCAAAATAAGCACCCCGATAGGCCCCAAAACATAGCCTAGCAGCGCTCCTGCAACAATATTACCTTTGTAGTATCCAATAACGGTAGAGATCACTAGCATCACAAGATAAAAGCTAAGCCAAAATGTAATGTTACCCATAATTAAAACACAAAGTTTACTGTGAGACTTAACAGATCAACATCCTCTTTTTCACCGTATAACAGCGGCGAGGTGATGAACTGCGCTCGATTACCAGGTTCATGCGAGAAAATAGACTGCATCTCAAAGTTAAGTGAAATTGTCGATGTTGCATCATATCTCAGCCCTAATGTTACGCCTTTGCTCTCACGCAATTCATGGCTCTCAGCGTAAACAAGATAAGGGGTTAAGCCCACATCACTGAATGCGTAAGCCATGCTGGCGTACCAATTGGTTTGCAGTTCATCATATTCAATTTCAGCCATCCATAACCAAGCATCTAAACTGTATTCGGCACCGAGTGTGTATATATCTAATTTCTGAGTTTCAGTCGTTGGCCGTGGAGTATACTTTGCCTGCATAAACCCCGCGTGCACTCGATAATTAAACCCCACTAAATCAACATAAATACCTGCCATATACTCAGTATCGAATTGCAAAATTGCAGAACCTAACTCAACCTCATTGAGTCGTTCAAAGCCATAATATGGTGAGATATGCAGCGACACTTCATCTGATAATTCATAGTCCCAAGCTAAAGAAATACCATCGTAGGAGGTAAATCCTAAAATCGCATCGTAGACCTCCTGTGGTGGTCTCGCCCAAGTATAGGCTTGGCCTACATAATAGAACTCTGACACTAAAAATAGTGGTAAACGCAATCGCCCTGCCCGTACCTCAAAGTCACCAAATTCGTAACCTAGATATGCCCATTCAAGTTCTGGCTCACTCCAGTTATCTTGAGTACGCTTCACCAATTGCGCTGAAGCATCCACCCCCTCAAAGAGAGCAACATCAAGCTGTAACCCAAATATAGTGTCGCAGTCATAGCAGGTCTCATCAGCTATTTCACGATTGACGAATAACGGCGTTTTATTGTCAGTCTTACTGATCGATGTAGAACCAAAACCACTGAGCATGATGTTATCGGTCAGCTCAATGGCAGCTTCGGCATTCGCTACCAATCCCAAGCTTAAGGCTAAAAAAGTATATTGGCGGCTTAATAACATGGCTACTCTCCCTGTGGCACGGTAATTAAGATATTAACTTCTTCAGGAACCGATTCGATCGGCGCATAGGCGATGCCGTTAGGGTTATCGTTCAACCACTTCAGGATCTGCTTAATATCGTCACCATCTAACTCTTCGGGTGGCGAACCTTTTCCCGAAAATGCTAACCCTGCCCAATAACCATTCATTTGTGATACCGATTTACCCAGTAACATGCTGTAAAAGTCTTCACGATGCATCGAGGTTTCAGGCAGATCCACCAGCACAATCTTAAGGCTACCACCGATTTTTTTGGATTTACCACGGTAGAGCATTCTGGCTTTACTTTTACTTAAAGGAGGGAGTTCATTATTAAGGCTAAAGATTGCAAACTCGACCTCGGTGCTGTCGCTTGGATCGGCCTCTAACGCCAATACCGAAGTCGATAAAGAAAGGATTATGATTAAAGCTATAATTTTCACATGAAAAAACAATGCATTACAGTTTAGTCCATTAAACATATAAAAACCCTCAATCCTAGATAGTTTTTTGTACTATGCTGAATATAGTCAAGAGTCATGTAATACACAAGGATATGGCTTGCACGTTCAATTCAAGGAGCAGAAATGAACACATTGAATCGTATTTCAATAAAAACACGGATGTTGGCGCTAGTATTATTGCCATTACTTTTTGTAGCATTTCTGTCTGCGTTAGAGATCCGAAAACAAACCAACAATGTCCGTGCGCTTAATACGCTTAATAGCAAAGTCACTTTCCTTGAATCATTTTCTGCACTTAATATCAAAATCAATCAAGCCAGAGAAGGCTTATATGCGCAGGGGCACTCTTTTGTATTAGCCGACTTTACCCCCATTGTTGCCGAATTCCCAACCTTGCTACCAAAAGCCTTTACAGCAAAAAATTTGCAGGACATTCAAGCTTGGTTTAACAGCACAAAAGAGGCGTTAACAGAATCGCCAGACCTCAGCAATGACAGCGTGGTGGATTGGTCAACTTGGATGAGTGAGTTGCAATCTCAGGCGCTTGTTGTACTAGAGAAAGATAAACTCGATGTCCCCGAACAAATAAACCAAAACCTCACTATTTTATATCAGCTGCAATGGTTATCGCTTTGGTCTACGGAAGAGAAGTGGCTGATTAATCAGCTTCTCAGTAATAAAAATGATACCGAGCTCCTAAATCAATTAAACATAAGCGCTGAGAGGCAACAGCTCTATGTCGAGCGTTTCATCAATATCAATGCTAAGCCAGAACAGGTCGACCTATTACTGAGCACATTTTCAGATAAAGCCTTCGAACAAAGCTATCAACTACGTAGCCATATTTTGCATCAGGACGTATTAGTTGAAAGCCCAGAGGAAAACCTTGCTGCTTTTAGTCAAAGGCTCAGTCTAATTCAATTTGTAGTGACCACATTCTCAGATCAACTGACCAGCAAAATTCACAGTGAAATTGCTCAGTCAAAAAATCTTATTATCGTTTTTTGTGCGGGACTCTTCGCCTCACTACTGATCATCGGAACTATAGGAGCAAACCTCTATCGACGTATTCTTAATTACCTACAACACGTCATTAAGACCATGTCAAAAATTGAGGAGACCCATGATTATTCAAATAAGATAAATGAAAATGGTAAAGATGAGCTCAGCTTATTCTCTAAAAAACTCAACAATCTTATTCACGAGCGTTACCTCAATGATGAGAAAATATTACGAGCCAAATCTGATGCAGAGAAAGCTAACTTCGCCAAGAGCTCTTTCTTAGCAAATATGTCCCATGAGATTAGAACACCTCTAAATGGTATTATTGGTATGTCAGAGATTTTGGCAGGAACTAAGCTGACTCCGGTGCAAACTGAATATTTGCAGACCATTGAAACCTCTTCACACACCTTGTTGTTATTAATCAATGATATTTTAGACCTATCTAAAATTGAGTCTGGTAACTTGTCCATCGCCAACACAGATACCAACATTGCCGAAGTCGTTTATGACACGCTCACTATGGTGCTTGCCAAAGTCGTTGAGAAAGATCTCGATCTACAAATTGATATCCCCACCGATACAGCTTATCTGGTATCACTCGACGAACATCGCATGCGACAAGTATTGATGAACCTGCTATCCAACGCCGTTAAGTTCACCAATAAAGGCTTTATCAAAGTGGCTATAACCAGCCAATTTGATGAAAAGCCTTATGCCAACATGCAGATAAAAGTCTTTGACAGCGGTATCGGCATCGCCGAAGACAAGCAGCAACAAATTTTCTCCCCTTTTACTCAAGAAGATGGCTCTATTACTCGAGAATTTGGCGGTACTGGTCTAGGGCTCTCAATCTGCAAACAATTAGTGGGTCTAATGGGGGGAGATATAAAAATCACCTCAGAAAAAGGCAAAGGCAGTTGCTTCTCTGTTGAACTTAAAGCGCGGATAATTGCGCAAGAAGCGCCCCTAAACGATGAATTCAAACACCTAACAGCGGCGCTCATTTCAGCCGATAATCAGATCACCGACACCATTGAAGAAACCTGTATCAGACAAGGGTTTAAGCTTAATTATCGCTATCAATCTTGCTTCGATCTGCTGCAAGATAAACAGAAATTTGACCTACTGTTCGTCGATAACTCCTCCATCACCAGAGATGCACTTGCGACCCTGCCAGAGTTACTGTCCGAGCAAGATATTTTTACTATCGCGATAAATACCCCGTCAGAGCAGAGAACGCTCGATAATATTGATTCGACAGTTACCTTGCCATTACTTGGCAGACGCTTTAATAATGCTATTCGTAACGGCATAGAGAACAGAGCACTTAGAAACGAACAACCTTCAGAGCAAGCGCAGAGCGACAATGACAATGCAAAAGTCACCGTAAAAGTGGTCATTCTTATTGTCGAAGACAATTTAGTGAATCAAAAAGTCGCTTCACTGCTGGTCAAGCAGGCTGGCTTTGACTTTATTATTGCCAATAACGGGCTCGAAGCCTATGAATACATCAGCAAAGGCGAAGTGATCAGCGCCATCCTTATGGATTGCATGATGCCGGTAATGGATGGCTTTACCGCAACGGCGAAAATTAGAGCTTGGGAAAAGCAACACTCAGAGCAGCGCCTACCAATCATTGCGCTTACAGCCAGTGTGTTAGACCAAGATATAGAGAAGTGCTATGAATCAGGCATGGACGATTACTTGGCTAAACCCTTTAAAAAAGATGTATTGCTCGATAAGCTTAAGCAAGTATCTAGGCTTGCCAGCTAAAATTTCTCGTAATGGTCTATGCTTCCTGAATCGGCGCTCGTTAAACGATTACCGTCCATAATTTAATTTCAGGTAAAGCGATAAGCCTGTCAATTGGCCAATAGCCTTTACGGACTCAAACCTAAACTTGCATCTCACAGGTTAATAGGTTGAAATAACAGCAATATGAATGAATTTAGTGATGTTATTGCACAAGGGTATTGGTGGATCTCTTTGCTTGGTGGTCTTCACTGCCTAGGCCTAGGTTTATACATCCGTTATATCTATCATGAGAAAAATGGTAACCATAAGATTTTAGGTAGTATCTTTAGCCTAATGGCACTTTATTTTTTTACAGGCCTACTCACTAAAGAAAATGCGCCCGCTCCGATACATTTTATCTTCCTCTTAATCATCCCAGTCTATTTTCTGTTGATGCCGATGCTTTACCTGTATTGCTATCGAAGCTTGCATGATGCGAGAACCCCGATTGGTTTTTCACCTCACTTCTACCCTTCGTTAATCGTCGCAATTACCGTACTCAGTACTGCAATTTACCGTGTAATAAAACAGGAACAACTTCCAGAAATATCCCTAAGTACCGCTCCAGCATTGAGCCATCTGAGTTTGCTTGGCGCCACTCTGCCAGGGTTACTATTTTTGCAAACTACACTCTATTTTTTCTTTTTATTAAAAATGCTCAGCCATTATCCAGGGCGCACCTCTCGGTTACATCAAGAGAGCCTGAAGGACATTAAGTTCAGATGGTTACTGGTGCTGACATTAGCGTTATTGAGCAATTGGATTATCAGAGCTGTACTGGTCATTTTACCCTTTTACTTGGGGGAGCAGTTTATAAGCATCAATCATGCTGCAACAAAACTGGTACTGCTACTCACTATTTATATCCTTGCTATTTACGGCTTAAAACAGATCACCTACGCTGCATTTTTACGCGGTAAATTAACCCGTCCCACTGAAAAATCGCCCATGAAAGCCAGCCAGCAACTGCTCAGCTCAGAAGAGCTCGCTTACTTACAAAAACTGATGCAAGACGAAAAAAAATAATGTTGTAACTCGCCTTATATCATGGATTTTGCGCCCCTAATTGCGCTAGTGTACTCAGGCTATCTCATTATAAATATACAAAAATACCTTGAAGGGTAGGAACTACAACATGGACAGATTGAACAAGCTAACTCTGCTTGCTACCGCAATGACCGCATTGCTTGGCACGAGTATGGCCACCTCAGCAGCAGAAAGAACTCACGATATTATTATTGATGACTTTTTCGATATTGGCGGCATGAGTGCTGTCACGCTCAGCCCGAATGGAAAAAAAGCCGTGTGGCTTGAGTCTCGCTGGGATAAAGAGCTTGATAAAAGCCAGCGCGACCTGTGGCTCGTCGACACTAAATCTCGTCAAACAAAGCGAATGACGTTTACCAACGAGAGTGAATCAAGCCCACAATGGAGCCCTAACGGCGAGTATGTTTATTATTTGGGGAAGATAAAACAGCCTGATGCAAAAGCGCCTTATAATGGAAAAACTCAGGTATTCCGAATCTCCATCAGCAGTGGCGATAGCCAACCTATGACGAAAGAGAAGGAAGGTGTTAGCAGCTTTGAGCTTAGTCATGATGGAAAAAGTCTATACTTTTTAGCCAATAAAACCGTAAAAGATACCGATGAATGGGCATCAATGCGAGCTAGCCATAGCGCTCCCAAATATGGTCATGGAGAGCGTAAAACTAACCCGCTTTACCAACTTGATCTAGAGCACTTTAAACAGCAATTGCTGCTCGATGACGACAAAGTCGTTTGGGAATTTAAGGTGAATAATGATGGCAGTAAAATTGCCCGTATCACCACCACAGATAACGAATTGGTATTCTTAGAGGGTTGGTCTGACGTTGAAGTCTTTAATACTCAAACCAAACAAAATGAAGTACTTGCAGATAAGCAGTGGCGCGAAAAAGCCCCTTCACCTTATGGCTGGTTACTCGGATTAGCTTGGCAAGAAAATAATACCGAACTGGCATTTAGAATCGATTTTGACGGCCACCCGGGTAAGTTATTCATCAACAATACCAAAGCTGCCGATAAACCTTCACTTGAAGTATCACGCCCAGAGATGGTCACTCTCACAGCAAGCGATCTCACTTGGCGTCCAAATAGCGATGAAATTTGTTACCGCGGCGCCGATCACGCTCGGGTCAAACTGTTCTGTACTGAAATTGAAGACGGCGAACAGGGGGATACCCGTACAGTCATCCCTGGCGACACTGTCATTGGTAGCTTTAGCTTTAGTCAAAATGGAGAGTCGGTTGCATTTAGCCATAACGGTTTAGATCACTTCTACGACATGTTTATTGCTGATGCCGATAGCAACCGAGCTAAACCTACACGCTTAAGCAATATCAACCCACAAGTTGATAGCTGGAAACTGCCTCAGGTGTCTGTTGTAAAATGGACTGCTCCTGATGGCACTACTGTTGAGGGAATCTTGGACCTACCCGCTGGCTATAAAAAAGAGGATGGTCCACTGCCATTAATAGTGCAGATCCATGGCGGGCCAACATCCGCAACTCCCTACGCCCTGCAACACAGATCATATGGTCGCTCTACCTTTACCGCAAAGGGTTGGGCATTACTATCACCAAACTATCGCGGCTCTACCGGTTATGGTGATAAATTCTTAACAGATCTTGTTGGACGTGAGCACGATATCGAAGTCAAAGATATCATTGCCGGTGTCGATCAACTTATAGCCGACGGCATTGTCGATGCTGACAAAATGGCTGTCATGGGATGGAGTAATGGTGGCTACCTCACTAATGCATTGATCAGTACTACTGAGCGCTTCAAAGCAGCAAGTTCCGGCGCGGGAGTCTTTGATCAACGTCTGCAGTGGATGTTAGAGGACACTCCTGGCCACGTAGTTAACTTCATGGAAGGCCTGCCTTGGGAAAAACCTGATGCCTATACCCACGGTTCTTCACTTAGCCATGCGGATAAGATCAAAACTCCGACACTTATCCATATTGGTGAAGGCGATCAACGCGTACCACTTGGACATGCTCAAGGCCTATATCGCGCACTTAAGCACTACTTAGACGTACCTGTTGAGCTTGTGGTTTATCCTGGTGAAGGCCATGGTTTAAGCAAGTATCAACACCGTAAAGCCAAAATGGAATGGGATCAGAAGTGGTTCGAACATTATGTGTTAGGTAAACCTGTCGAATAGCCTTGTCTGCGACATCAATAAAAGCGCCTCAATAGGCGCTTTTATTTTGTCTTTTTAATGAGATATAAATCGATACAAAAAGCCATTCATTTTCGGTTCAGAATGGGTATGCTAAGGTCTAGTCCAGTTTGCTAGATAAGGATAGTTACATGACAAGCTCAATCAAACGCCTCACCGCCAGCATATGTTTATTCGCCAGCATGTTAATCGCGCCGCAAGCGCTTGCAGAAGATGGCTATAGCCAAGCAAAAAGCACCTTTAAGCAAGCAAAGCAAACTCATAAATTTTTTGACTCTGCCTATGGCTACGCTCTTTTTCCTACGGTCGGCAAAGGCGGGATTGGAATTGGTGCAGCGTACGGTAAAGGCCGAGTTTACCGCGGTGGCAGCTATAAGGGTGACACAAGCCTAACGCAGGTATCTTTTGGTTTTCAGCTTGGTGGCCAAGCCTATAGTGAAATAATTTTCTTTAAAGATGAGGCTGCGTACAAAGACTTTACCAGTGGCAGCTTTGAGTTTGGTGCCCAAGCATCAGCTGTCGCCATCAACATTGGTGCCAACGCACAGGCCGGTACAACGGGTAACTCTGCAGGCGCAGGCAAAACAGCCGCTAAGGCAGCTTATATCAATGGTATGGCAGTATTTACTGTAGCAAAAGGTGGCTTGATGTTTGAAGCAGCATTAGCAGGCCAATCTTTTACCTTTGAAGAAAAGTAAGCGGACCTCATCTTTGTACTAAATAGCCCAGTGATGACTAATATCACTGGGCTTTATTTTTAACTGACTGCAATATTTGTTACTTATGACCCCAAGGTACTGGCGGTAACGCAACAGGCTTATTCAAGTCGAAATCAACTCTGAAATCACGATTCTCTCGGGTTAAACGGTAAGTAAACTCTTGCGGTTTAACATACATATGCCACACATTAGTGATAGACACATCTAGGCCGTTCTCTCTGAAGTTATTAATCGAGTAAGCATCTACAGGGAAAGACTGCTCTGTCGCGCTGCCCATATCTGCGGTCATACCGCCATACATAGTCACTTTATCTTCACTGCCATCTTTATGGCGATGATCGTGAGCGAGATGCAGCCCATATTGCGTCTTAGTGATCACCCAAGTTCGAGAATGATCATCACCGACATGAAATGGCACTTTAAGCACAGTGTCACTGCATTCGCGTACATGCATAATCAATTTTTTGCCATTGAACGCAGAGTCCGCGCTATTGCCTGCCGTCACCGTGCCTTGAAACGCTTTACCACAATGAGCGGCTAAGTTATCAAAAAATGCCGTTTGTTCTGAAGTGACAGCCATCGCTGGCAGCGACAAGGCACTGACTGTTAGCAGCGCAATTTGTGAGTATTTTGTTGTTTTCATTATTATCTCCGATGATTTGTGACTAACCCTATCACAAAGAGATAAATTTTAACTTAAGAGCTCAACGCTCGGCAGGAGTAAAAAATCCCCTCAGCGAAAAAGTACTGAGGGGGAAACTTACAGGATGATATGAATTAAACTTTCTCCACTCGAACTGGGATCCCATGACGGCAATTGGCGCCGGTCCAGTAGTCATTGAGCATACTGGCACTTTGCTTACCGATAGGATCTGCATTAGAAGCCATTTGGTTAAAATGCTTAGGAGCAGAAAAGCCCCCTCAGCCAAATAGAATACTGAGGGGAAAATTGATCGCAGGAGAGCTAAACCTTCTCCACTCGAACTGGGATCCCATGACGACAATTAGTGCCGGTCCAGTAGTCATTGAGCATACTGGCACTTTGCTTACCGATAGGATCTGCATTGGAAGCCATTTGGTTAAAATGCTTAAGAGCAGAAAAGCCCCCTCAGCCAAATAGAATACTGAGGGGAAAATTGATAGCAGGAGAGCTAAACCTTCTCAACTCGGACTGGGATCCCATGACGGCAATTGGCGCCGGTCCAGTAGTCATTGAGCATACTGGCACTTTGCTTACGAGTGGGATCAGATGGGATCATCTGATTGATCGCAACGCCGCCAGCTCGCTCTTTGAGCCCAGCAAGCTTCTCTCCATTAATGACTCTATCGTCACCACCAAACCCCTTTGAGTGACCAAAGCCATGCGAGACACATACCGCACCTTTGGCCACACCAAAATCGGTTTGCAACACCCCCTCAGCAGGTTTGCCATTAGCGGTCACTAATCTCACGCTATCGCCATCAGTTAGATTCTGCGCTTTTGCTGTTTCTGTGTGCATATAAACAAAGTTGGTCGGACTGATTTCAGCTATACGCTTATAGGCAACCGCATAGTTCGATCTCACCGTTGCTTTGTAACTTGAAAATAGCAATGGATATTCAGCTTCTGGCCAATGGCTGTCCCAGCTATCTCCATTCCAGAAGCGATGCTCACTGTAAGTGATCGTTCCAGGATAATGCTCACCTGAATAAGCATGGCGAAGTTGTGCTACTGCCTCATGGTAAATTTGCAAACATTTAGCACCAGCCCCTTTGATGAAGTCACCGTCATAACGTTCATCAGCCACATAATAGCCGCCACGAGATAATAAGGCTTCAACCTCGACAGCCTCAGTCGTCGTCAACCTTGGCGTTAAAGGCTTCATTGCATAATCTAGCCCTGCCCACTTTCTATCTTCAGCAGTTACTTGTGGTAAGTTCTCACATTGAGCAGCCACATTAGCAAGGTATTTAGCATGCCAATCTTCGAAACAAAGTAGATCAGCCTTGGCACCACTTTCGTGTGTTATTGCTCCTTTACCAAAGCCTGGCAGCTGCATCTCCAAAGCAATATCAACCAGCAGTTGCTCCATACAAACATGTTGGCCAGCCTCTGTTTTCACCGTTCGCGGCGTCACCAGTGGCGCAGCAGCAACAACGCCTAGCATGTGTGACCCCCACATACGGTCGGCGGCATACTCTTCCAGCATTGAGCGATCAGGAATAAAGTAATCGGCATAGCGATTGGTCTCATTCATATGACAATCGATGCCAATAATTAATGGCAGACGCTTTGGATCGGCAATGCTCGCGACCACCTCTTGGCTGATTGAAGCGGCACTATAAAGGAAATTATTACGCCAATTGAATAACACTTTAGCTTGATACGGATCGTTATTGGCATGGCTAGTCCACTGCTCTGCAGCATTCATCGCTGGCAGTACTTCATGCCACGGCGTGCTAGCTGGATATGGATTTTCGCCTGTCGCCACTTTTTGCTTATATTCCGTCGATGATTCATAAGCACCATCACGACATGCATTAACCACCCCATCAAGGTTAACGCCATTGCCAATATCAGCTAAATCGTAGCGCCCCTCCATGCCACCAATCGGTCCATTACCATAAATAGCGCCACCTTTAGCGTCATGGCTACCGACTAAGGTATTTAAAGTCGCCCAGATCCAACCCATTACAAAACCATCTGATGAGTTAGTGCCGCCATTTCCAGCCACACAAGCCTTACGGCCAAATTGACCTAAGTCCTTTGCCACTTGGCGCATATCTGCAACTGCAATGCCCGATTTAGCGGCATACTCTTGCATGCTAGTACGTTGCGCTTCCTCTCTAAGCAAATACAACGATGAGGCTAATTTTACCTTGCGTCCGGCTTTGTTCTTAAGGGTTTGACTAACAAACAGCTCCGCCTTATCACCTTTATTAACCGAGACAAACTCTTGGCTACCCGCTTTAATAATGATTGCTTCATCACCACCTAAGCCAAAGTCTTTAGCTTTGGCAAAGCGACGAGATTGCGGATGTTTCGCATCCACAATCACTAAGTGGCCAGCATTAGTGTAGTTTAACTCCCCGGCAGCTTTAGCCGCTTTTTCACTGGCACCTTCAAGGTGAGTTTTATTAAACCAACCCTCTTCCAACATAGTGCGAATAACACCAAAAGAGAATGCTGCATCTTGTCCGGGTTTAACTGCCAACCAAGTCGCATTCGTATCTGCCGCTACAGTAGTTCGAAGCAGTGGGTCAACACACACATACTTGAGCTTTCTATCGACTCGGCTATCTGCAAGGCCACGACCAACGCGGTTTAAGCTCGCGCCAGAAGAGCCAGGGCTGGTACCCATGAACAGACCATATTCGACATTTTCCCAATCAACATCATTGAGCCACTCTTCAAAACCTGCCGCCATACCCAAACTGTAACCCGTTGCTTGAGCAGCGCCACAATAGGCATGCTTAGTGCCTAAATTACTTGTGCCCCATGATTGCTGCATAAAGCGAGCGTAAAAGCTGCCACGTAACGTGTCTTCTGCACAATAAGTGGCAAACAGATGGTTAGCAGCAGAACCAAATTCAGGGAAACCCGGTTTTACTGGTTTATCGAGTTGACGCAGACTGCGTAATCCTTCGACATGCCCTTCGCCAAATAGATCGCCACCGTCCAATATCTCTTTTAATGCTTGCTCGTAACTAATGGTGACCCATTTACCGTCCCCACGTTTACCGTCGCGTTTAAGTACTTGGGTTACACGGCGTTCATCATCGACAGAGTCAGCACAACTAGCACCTTTCGCACAAGTTGTTGCGCGGTTTTCAAGCCCTTTTTCACCCGCTAAAGCGATATAACTTTGCTTTACGCTAGTATCTATTGCTAACGGTGAACCCGAGTTATTTTCACAGTAAGGGTTCCCGCCAACTTTCAAAACTTTGTCATTTTTCTCATCTATACGCACCCGCAAGCCACAAATGTTGTAGCAGCTAAAGCAGCGTGAATATGCGGTACGAACACCAGCAGTTTGTTGCCACTCACCATTCACATCTTGCTGACACTCAGGCGGGATCGGATGGCCGAACCTGCTCACATCTTGGCTACGTGTAGGATGTATCGAGTCGGACTTATCACTACAGCCAACAGTTGCCGCAGTAACAGAAACAATGCCTGCCTGCGTTAAAAATTTACGTCTATCCATTACCAGCTCCTAGCGTTGCCATTCGAGGAAGTTAAGTGACAAGATTTGTTTGTCTTGCGGCTGTTCAGGCAAGCCGATATAGAAGATATTTGGTTTTGTGCCCTCTGCTGCCAACATGGCATATACCTTATTATCAGCAACCAGTTTTGAGACGGCGCTATTGGGATCGTTTAAATCACCAAAGCTGCGTGCCTCGCCAATACAGGTTTCAACACAGGCAGGCAGCAGACCCGCTGACACACGATGAATACAGAAATTACATTTTTCAGGAGGAGTCTCTAAGCTTTCATCTTTACGTCTTGCCCCATATGGACAAGCATCGACACATAACTGGCAATGAATACACTCGTCATGATCGATCACCACAATGCCATCTTCTTCGCGTTTGTAAGTTGCCTCAGCAGGGCAGACATCGACACAAGGAGGGTTATCACATTGATTACATTGATTAGGTACAGCAAGAGTAGCCAAACCAGAGCTGGTTTCGAGTGCTGCTTGGTTGACACGCGTTCGACAACGGCCTGCCTCAGTTTGATTTTCCATTGCACAGGACACAGTACAAGATAGACAGCCTGTGCAACGGCGAACATCAAACACCATAGCCAATCTTTTTCCAGCGGTCTTAGCTTGAAGTTGCGCGCTAGGGATGAGAGTCAACATTGCTCCACCAGCGGCCATTTTTAATATGGATCGTCTATCCAACATATTCTTTCCTTATTGTGAATGCAGTAATTAATACTCATAACACTTATAAAAATCTATTTTTAAAATACACTTAAAAATATAAATATATAAACAAAGGAACAATTAAAGCTGCAAATATCAAATAATGGTCACAATAGAAAAATAATTTAATATTTAATGAAATTAATTCTAGAGATAGTTTTAGGAGAAAGTTCACATTGTAAAAATAATTTTATTTTTGATGAAATTAAATCTATAGATAGGTTTAAGGCAAGCTTCACATGACAAAAACACCGACTTAGACCTATATCACGGTTTTTCAAACACCAAGAAATAAAAGCAGTAAACCCATAACTATCAAGGCGTTGCGAGGTGGTTGATTCGAGAGCGACATAGTGCTGACGTACAAGTTAATAACAACCCACGGCTGAATTAACTCCTCAGAGTAAATATCAATATTTGATATTTGCAAATATTAATATGTAAAACACGAGAGCTAAATCATAAATATAAAAACAAGCTTTTAAAAAGTGTGACTTATAACACTGAATATCACAACTCTTATATAGATTATATAAACCATATAAAACACAGGTGATTTATCCATGAACAAAATAGACCAATTAAATTACAATCAATTAAAAGTATTTATTGCAATATATGAACATGGTCAAAGTCACCAAGCTGCAAATGAGTTAGGTATGACCGCTTCAGGAGTTAGCAGAACTTTAAAAATACTAAGAGATATATTTAAAGATTCTCTCTTTATAAGGCGTTGTTCTGGTTTTGTCGCTACCGAGAAAACCCACCAACTTATTCCTATGGCAAAAAGCCTTGTAGAACAGTATCAAAAAATTGAGATGCAGCATTCTGTATTTACCCCTGCGGAATCAGGAGGACAGTTTGTCATCCATGCCTATGATGAATTTGTTTATGCGGTACAGAAAGTCGTTCGCGATGACATTCAAAAAGAAGCACCCAATCTTAGGTTTGATGTTCGCGTTCTGACTCATGATTGTTCCACAGAGCTTGCCAATGGAGATATGGACTTTGTAGTCGTTTACGAAGGGTTTAATGGCAAGAACCTTAATTATGAAATGTTCTCTGAGACAGACAGCCTGTATATCTTGGCCCAGCGTGATCACCCTATTTTCCATCAAGCTATTACACTTGAAAACCTTTCCCGCTACACCTGCTTAGAGATCGATAACTACGACGATCTCGCCTGTCCACTTTTGGTCAACTTATGTCGTGAGCAAGATCTATGCATGGAAGTGGAAGGTTACACCGACAGCCTAGCATCAGCAATGCGCTTACTCAGCGAGACCGATGCCATCACACTCAGCTGCAACCAGTTTACACGTCAATTTGTCGATATGTTACCCGGCATTGACTACATCAAATTACCCGAAGAGCTAGCACAAAAATGCCGTATACGACGGCGTGAAAACCGCGAAATTGGCAACTATGTGCTGTTCGGAGACACCAATCATTCGGCCGCATTCAACTGGGTCAAATCTAAATTAATTTGCGGGCTAGAAAGAGAATGGCGTATCGCCAGTGAAGCCTAGCGTTATATCAATAGGAGAAGTCAGAAGCCAGGTCGATGAGAGACCTTATTCTGCAGTTAAAGGAGTAATGCCGTAACCATAAACACGCCAGACCGAGTGAGTACTTACCACGCCTGAAATCAAGCTGCTCACAACGCTATATCAATGTCGTCAATGCGAAAAGAATAAGTAGTGAATTAACACTATCAAGATGGGGAAAACATATGAAAATTAACAGACGCACCTTCCTGCAGGGAGTTGGAGCCAGTTCTGTTGTCGGTTCTTTGTCTGGCTTAGTGCCAGGTATTGCCACTGCAACGGAGCGCGGAGGCGCACCAGACAAGATGCTTAAACGTGAAGGAAAGATCGTTTATCACACTTGTCAGCGTAATTGTGCTGACCGTTGTCTGCTGAAGTTTACCGTTCAAAATGGCCGAATGACCTATGTCGAAGGCGCATCAGAGATGAAGAAAATGGGGACATCTCCGTGCGTTAAAGGCCACGCCTACGTCCAGTATACTTATGCTGCCGACCGCATTTTGCACCCAATGGAGCGTGCGGGAGCAAAAGGTGAAGGTAAATGGCGCCGCATCAGCTGGGATGAAGCTTATGAAAAAATCTCTAGCCGCTTACAACAGATCATCAAAGAGCATGGCGCTGACTCCATTTTGCCATACAGCTACTCAGGCCATGAAGGCGTTATCGGTAAATACGGCGGACCGAGCCGTTTCTTTAACGCTGTTGGTTCTCGCAAGCTAGATCGTAAAGTGTGTGTTTTCGCCGCTTATGAAGGGCTCAAGTCTGTTACGGGTACTTACCAAGGACCCGATCCCTACGACAACATTTACACTAACTGTTATATCTCTTGGGGGCAGAACGAAACAGCCACAAACGTACACGGCATTAAGTTCATCAACCAAGCGCGTGATAAAGGTGCCAAGCTATTGGTTGTAAACCCAATACGTACACCTATCGCCTCGCAAGCCGATATCTGGTTACAGCCAAAACCAAGTACCGATACTCATCTTGCAACGGGCATCATGAAGTACCTCATAGAGAATGATCTAGCCGATACCAAATTTATCGAAGCGAATACTATTGGTTACCAAGACCTGCTTAAACGCGTCGACGAAATGAGCTATGACGAGATAGAGAAAGTCACAGGTGTGCCAAGAGAGAAGATGTTTAAGTTTGCCAAAGTTTACGGTGAATCTGAGCTCTCTGTTATTCGCCTAGGCTATGGTATGCAGCGTAACTACAACGGTGCACGTATGTCTCGAGCTATCGCTATGATGCACGCCGTTGCGGGTCAATACGGTAAAATTGGTAATGGCTTCGTTTACGATAACACCCAAGCCGATGACAGCTTAAATTACTCTAAAGGTCGTGCGGATCATATTCATCCTAATGGTGACACTGTCGGTCATGTGAATATGACTGAGATCGCTAAAGCGATCCATCCAACGAACCCAACCGCTTACGGTAAACCCATCAAGCCTATTAAAGCCGTCATTAACTATAACGGTAACTTTGTTTCGGTAGCGCCAGACTCGAATGCCTGTCGTTTAGGCGCAATGCGTGATGATCTGTTCTTGGTGGTGCATGACTTCTTAATGACAGATACCGCAGAACTGGCTGACATTATTGTGCCATCAACCACCCAGTTTGAGTTCCCAGATATGGGCACCGACTACAACTGTTACCACATGCAAACCTCGGAAAAAGTAATTGAACCTTTAGGTGAATCTAAAGATAACTGGATCTTCTTTAAGGAACTTGCTGCTCATATGGGACTCGATCATCACCCAGAGATGCGCGTCGACTATGAGCAGATCCTCCGTGATTTCTTAGACACCGAAGAGCCAGCATTTAGACACAACAACATCACTTATGAGCAGATCATCAAGGAGAAGTTTGTCACTGTCTATGATCAGCGCCCTTACTTTGGCGACGGTAAATATAAGACCCCAAGTGGCAAGATTGAGTTCTACTCAGAGATGATGAAAGAAGCGGGTTACCACCCGGTCATCGACTTTGGTTTACCGGAAGATGAGATGATCCCAGAAGAGAAGAGCTTGCCATTCCGCATGCTATCTCCAGCGATCCCTCAGCGTGCCAACAGTTCATTCTATAACGTGAAGTACATCCGTAACTTCCCAGCATACTTCGCCAAAATTAACACCGAAGATGCAAAAGCACTTGGCATTAGCAATAACGACAGAGTCAGACTCAGCAACCAGCGAGGCGAGGCATTCTTTGTCGCACAGGTTTCAAGTCAAGTGGGTCGCGGCACCGTAATGGCGCCAAAAAACAACTGGCGTCGTATGGACCCACAAGGTAAAGCCAGTTGTACCAACAACCTCACCACCGACAAGTTAACCGATATGGGTGGCTGTTCAGCCTACCACTCGACTAATGTCGCGATAGAAAAAGCCTAAGGAGTAAAAGATGTCTATTAATCAAAAAGTGGGCTTTGTCTTCAGACAAGAAAACTGTGTCGGTTGTGGTGCCTGTACTGTCGCCTGCCAAATTCACAATGAACTGCCTGAAAACCACCGCTTCCGAAAGGTCGATCGCTATGAAGTACAGCGCGAAGATGGCGCGGTTGATGTGTGGCTATCTCACTCTTGCATGCACTGTGAAAACCCAGCCTGTTTGATGGTCTGTCCGGCAAAAGCTTACCACGTTAGAGACGACGGTATTGTGGTACTAGACCGTGAGAAATGTACTGGTTGTGGCTTATGTGCCAGCGCCTGTCCCTATTCAGCAGTCAGTATTCGCGAAGATGATGGCAAGGCCGACAAGTGCAACATGTGCGTTGAACTTCTTGACCGTGGCATGAAGCCTGCCTGCGTCACCGGTTGCCCTGTGCAATGTATTGACACAGGTAACATCGATGAGGTGTTAAAGAGGCCTTCCGCAAGTAAAGAAGGCATCGGCTACGGTGATTGCATCACCAAACCTAACATGGTGATTATTAAGGAACGCGCATAATGACTAGCCAATATGGCCCAACTGCAACGGCTTACTTTGCCTTTAAATCGATGGTTTTCTTTCCATCTAAGACAGAGGCGTTAAACGGATTGATCGCGTATCTCGAAGCGAATAACCCACAAAGCCCTTTGTTAAACGAAGCAAAGCGCTTTATCGACGATGCATCTGAACTGGAATTTGATTTCAACCGCATGTGTATTGGGCCATATAAGCTGTTGGTTGCTCCCTACGAGGGCGTCTACCGCAGCGGCAATCATGTCATGAATACCGACGAGACTGTCAGAGTCGCCGAGTTCTACCAACACATTGGCTTGATCATTGACGAAAAATTCAATGAACCAGCCGATTTTATCGGTAACGAACTGGAGTTTCTCTACTGTGTTCACGCGTTAGCAAGTGAGCAGAAAGCGGCAAACAATATCGAAGCCTTTGAGGAACTCACGGCCATTGCCGATGAATTTCTCACTAAGCATCTGGGTACTTGGATCACTCCCTTCTGTGAAGGAATAAAAAACCATGCCCAACACGCGTTTTGGCGCGAGTTTGCTAGCGAACTGCACCTTTTTGTCACGAAGCAAATGCAGTAATGGTTTAACTTTATAGCACATAAGTTAACCCACTATGCACCAAGAAAAACGGTGATAGCCGTCAATAACTGAACCTTCAGGTAGTCGGCGGGTAGAACCCAAACAGCGATCAACAATCGCTAAAGGAGTTATGAATGAACAGAGCAATAAGATTGTTTAGTTTTATTGTCATCAGCCTGTTTGTCTCAACGGCAGCCATGGCTGCTGACGTGGCAACATTGCAGCCTCAGCAATGGCAAACTATTCAGGAACACGCAATTCCAGGTGATATCCCGGAAATACGTGGTATGCCAACGCAAGTTGAATTGTTAATGCCGGCATCAATACCTGAAGATGCCAATGAAACGGTACTCGGCTACTTAGGTGCCACCGACAGTATCGCATTTTTAGTATTTGCTAGCCTATTTGGCGTCATCGCACTATTTATCATCTTTATTATGGTGAACGGTATCTCACGTCTAGATAAGGGCTTCTCAGGCAAGATGATCAAACGTTGGTCAGGGCTAAGCATCAGTGTGCATTGGCTAGGCGCTATCGCTTGCATCCTGCTCATGCTAACCGGCTTAGTTTTGACTGGCGGTAGACATTACTTCGAGCCAAGCATGAATGCGCCTAGCTGGGCATCACTTGTAGGGATTTCAAGTGGCCTACATGAGCTCATGGCGTTCCCGTTCATCTTGGGTTACGTATTGATGATACTGATGTGGGCACCAAAACAAATTCCAGCAAGCTACGACTTAAAATGGTTTGCAGTTTTAGGTGGCTACCTCAACACAGGTAAGAAACATCATCCAGATGCAGGCTTTGCTAACGCAGGTGAAAAACTGTGGTTCTGGGTATTCGCCCTCTTTGGCGGCGCGATGGTGCTTTCAGGCTTAACCATGATGTTCCCAGAAACCTTTGTGGTCAGCAAAAATACCGCCAATACCATGCTGCTGCTACATATCGTTTCAACGGTAATTATCTCAGCATTCTCAGTAATCCATATCTTCATGGCAACCGTCATGTCTGAAGGCGGTATGTCAAACATGACCTCTGGATACTGTGACGAAAACTGGGCTAAGCAACACCACAACTTATGGTTTAAAGAACTGAAGTAACTCAGTCACTAAATAGTACAGCCCGCCCATCAACGCTTAGCTGTTGATGGGCAATCCAACAGCAAACATTTATTCGTTCAGCACCAACTCTAGCCTCTAGAGAGGGCGAGTTTTTGCTGCCGAAATATAGGGAAATACACAGATGAGATCGTTAAAATCAATTGTCGCGGTTGCAGTAAGCTTATGCTGCGTTAACGCTTATGCCACTGATAACAATGCGGAATTAGAAGCACGTATTGCCAAGCTCGAAAACAATGCAGCACCGTCGCAGTTCAAAAATAGCCAAGTCAGTTTATACGGCTCAATTCGACCTACATTAAGCTACCTAGATGATAGCCAAGATGAAACTTGGGATGTTCGCGATGCTCTATCACGCGTGGGCATTAAAGCCAGTACTGAATTTGCCGACGGCTGGACTGCGATTGCCCAAGGCGAGTGGAGCGTCGACATTGCTAACTCAGGTAACTTCGGCAAAGCGCGCCAAGCCTACGCCGCCATAGCTTCGCCATATGGCCAAGTCGGTATAGGTAAGCAACGCCCTGCACAGTACACCTTAGTGGCTGAATATGTCGATATCTTTAACCACGGTAATAGCCCATACGCGTACGACCATGAAAGCCCATTCTTCGTCGATAACTTTGTCACTTATCAGTTGGTCACGGGTGACTTTACCTGGATGGCGGGCGCCCAGTTTGATGGTGACAAAGGCGATGATGCGACCGACATGGTCAACCTAGGTGTTGGCTATGACATTGACCAACTACATATAGGTTTGGGCTATGTCACGCAAAACACAGTTGATAGTAATAACATTGAAGGCGACGACAGCACCTTTGGTGGCGTAGTGGCTTACACCTTCAGTAATGATCTGTATCTTGCCGTGAGTTATCAAGACAAACAGTACAATTTTGATGCTGGCAGCATGAATAAAGATCGTAGCGGCAGCACCTTAGACACCGCATTGGCCTACCCTATTTTTGATGATTACAAAATCAAACTCGGGTACTTCCAATTTAAAGACGGTATCGATGGGGAAACATCTGCAGATTACGATGGCTTCAACACCACTCTAGAGTGGAACCCGCTCGATAATGTGCGTGTACATTTAGAGTATTTAGATAAGAGCTACGATCATCAAGAGAATGATCACGCGATTACCATCGGCTTTAGATACGACTTTAACCTAACGTGGCAAGGCTAACTTAACCGTAAACCATAAGCTCCCACCAGAAGAGGCCTCCAAGGCCTCTTTTTATTAGCATGACTCCGTGGAGAAAGAAATTGTTAGGATTTAGAAAATCGCTCATCGCGTCAATGGTTGCTATCGTCGCCCTGTGTCTAATTATCTCAAACTGGTTGTCTTACATCGAGATAAAACAAAACACGATTGCTAACACCAATGAAAAACTGACTAACGTCGTTAAATATGAATCCAGTAAGATTGAAAGCTGGTTTAAAGAGAAAGCCGATGCCATCGATGCGCTAGCCCAGCATTATCAAACTGGCACTTATCGCAACAACTTTGTTAATGCAGCAAGACTGTCTACCGATGTGGGCGGCGTAGCGCGGATCTACTTTGGCTTTGACGATGGTAGTGCTTATTCTACTGAGACCAACAGTAAGTGGATCGACGGTAAAGCAATCGCGGATAAATACGATCCTCGAACTAGGCCTTGGTATCAGCAGGGAAAGTCATCACACAACCTTGATATTACTGACATTTATATCGATGACGGTACTGGTCATGATGTCATTTCTATTCTCAAAAACCTCGGTGATGGCGTTGTTCTAGGTGATATTGAGCTCACCTACCTGAGCGAAACGGTCAAAGCCGTTCATTATCCGGGCGCAGTAACATTAATTACCGACCAAACTGGTAAAGTACTGGCATCAGAGTCACAAAAGCTGGTCACCGGAACGCGCTTTTCAGACTTTGGCTTAGCGCAAGTACAACAAAAATTACTATCTAACGATGAAGCGATGCAAGAATACACCTTAGATGGCATCGACAAACTCGCTGTTTCAAAAGCAATTCCATTAGTTAACGGCAAGAAATGGTACCTATTCATTGCGCTTGATAAGTCGGTGGCTTACGCAACAGTTAATAACGCGCTTTATAATTCAATAATCTCCTCCAGCGTAATGCTCACATTAGCGATAAGCCTGTTACTTGGCGTTTTATACCTGCTTTATCGTCCAATTTTGTCGCTAAAAGAGATGGTCACCGAACTGTCTACCGGCAATGGCGATCTCACCCGCCGCCTAGATGTCAAAAATGATGACGATTTAGGCCAAATATCCGCAGGTATTAACCGTTTTATCGAAAACCTGCAAACCATGATGCTAGAGGTATTGCAATCCTCAACTCATATCGCCAACAGCGTAGAGCGCTTAAAGTCAGAAACTGAAGCCAATAGCGCCATCTTGGTCGCCCATACAACAGAGACGGAACAGATAGTTACCGCGGTGGAGGAGATGAGCGCCACCGCCAATGATGTCGCCAGAAATGGCGCAGAAACCGCTTCCTTCACTCAAGTCACCAAAAACCAAACAATGGAGTCAAAGGCCGTTGTTGCAGAGGCAACCTGCACCGTCGCGCAACTGGTGCAAGAGGTGGAAAGTACTTCCAGCAACATTGAGCAGATAGACAAAGACACCATCAACATTACCCAAGTGCTTAAAGTGATTGGTGAGATTGCTGATCAGACTAACCTTTTAGCGCTTAACGCCGCCATTGAAGCGGCTCGCGCAGGGGAACAAGGCCGCGGCTTTGCCGTTGTCGCTGATGAAGTCAGAGCGCTCGCAGCGCGAACCCAAGCCAGTACCGCCGAAATAGAGCTGACGCTTAATCAACTTCGAGAAGCCTCGAATGCAGCGATGGTCTCGATGGATGCGACCAAAAACACCTGTATCAAAACGGCTGAAACCACTGAGGTTGTCGCCTCAGATCTTGACGCTATTGGTGACTCAGTGAATCAAATCAATGATCTTAATACTCAAATCGCTACCGCTGCGGAGGAGCAAAGTTCGGTATCCAGCGAAATTACCCGCAATATGTCAGCCATTAGCGAAATGGCCAGCGAGCTGGCAATCAATGGTGAGACTACTAGCAGCGAAACCGTCAATCTGGCGACAGCGAACCATCAGCTAGAACTGATTGTGGGTCAGTTTAGGCTTAAATAATCAGTCGCTGTGACACACGGCCTTGCTCTAAGCAATCAAACTTCGTTTGATAAAGGTCGTGGTGCTTCGCCCACACCAGACCAAAAAGGGGAAAGCGCTTGTCCCCCTTTTGGATATCCCTCAGCGCCCCGGCGAAATTTAAAAATCAAAATTTCCAACGGGGGAGATTGCTGTCTGCAAGATTAGCTAATTAAATATGAATATGGGTGATTATGGGTACAAAGGTTTATCAATTTTAAAGCACTAACCAGTAACTCAAACGTTGATAATTCACGCCTTTATAACCCAGTGCAGATGCGGCTGAGGCCTTCGAAAACAAGGAGGTTTTCGTAGAGCCCACAGGGATGTGTTAACGGCGAGCCTCTGCAGTATCTGTACATACGCCGACCGCAGGTCATTGGAACCACAAATACTCGATACTACAGCCCAATGGTTTACCGATAACAAAGATATTCCTATCTATTTTTTCATTTTAAATTTGCTTAGTTTTAGAGTATTCAATTCTTGAATGAGGTAAGAAAAAACGATATTTCTCTTTGCTGTGTTTGTAAGGTGAAAACCAACCAATATAGTATTGAATTTCTTGTTGGCTATCCTCTGTTATTAGAGTCGCTTTGCTCATCCCTTTTTCGTATTTTTTATTTATTAGATTTACTTCAGTTGAAATCGCATGATTCAAATTGATGAGATAGACATGTTCCTGATTTACTTTGTTTTCAGTTAAAGTCCTAACTTGCAAATGTAGTGTTGAAATACATTCTGTTATCTTGTCGATCAGAATATTTACATCTATCGGGTTTGCAAAATTATCCAGTAACTTGGCATCTATATTTGATTTCCCCAATACCCTTTCATGGGGTATTGAAGTGTTAGTATTAAAGAAAATATTCTCACTATCATTGTTAAAAGAGGTGCTAATGGTATCTGACAGCAAGACATTGTGTTGCATGAAATTGCGAAGTTTTAAACCTAATTCTAATTCTGGATTTTCTTCTTTAATTTTGGACTGAAACTCTTTAACGTCTATGTTTTTTGAGTCATTTTTTAAAATATTCGAGACCATACTCGAAACTTCAGTGGGCTGCTTTTTTCTATAGTTTTCCCAATAGAACTTTTCGTAGTACATCTTCGCAAGATTCATATACGCACAAATTAGAAAATTTAGGCTTGCCCTGTGTTCATGCATTCTCACATGTATTTGGTCAGATATACCATAGCTTTGCTCCATTAAGCCAATTTCGTATGCTTTTGACTTAAACTGATTAAATGCAAGCATTAGTGCAGCATAGGTACTTTCACTGTCTAAAGCTTCTCTCAGCGAATCCATTGCAAGCTCTACTTTGACAGCATCATAACTAGACATGGAAATATGCTTGGTTATTGTTTTTTCTTTCGAACGGAAAACCTCTAGTTTTAACAGCACAATATCTGACCAACCAATCTAGAATTCATTTGCCATACTTATAGCACTTTTTTGTCGTAAGTGAATAATTAATATACATTATATTGACACTTCTATTTGTAATAAACCAAGACACTGCTTTAGAATAGCCCCCCGTAGTAGTTGGTATAAGAGTTTTATTTGAACTGCTGCGATACAAATTTACCCACCCCAGTAAGTTCGAATAAACACACTTGGAATTCAGCGATGTTTTTTAAAAGAAAAAAAGAAAAAAGGCCAACACTGGCTTGGGAACGACTCGATAATAATGGCGGACCTGCATATACATTTAGAACCAAGGTGCCTGGAGGTTGGTTAGTCGCAACGCGAGAGTCTCATGGTGATGGCGTTGGCAGTGGAGCTACATTTATTCCTGACCCAAATCACCAATGGAATGGCTACTCACTCGGCCAAGAAGAGCGAGAACAACAAGAGATCGAGCAACAAGTTCCAGAAGCTCCTTGCACAAAGTGCAAAAAGTTAACCAATCACATCGTAGGCGGTCAATATAAATGTGGCTGGTGTGACTAATTTGCCACCTCCTTGGCACACACTATAAAATTTGGGGCAAAGTAATGCTCATTGCTAAGCCCCGATAAATGAGTCGTACACTTCAGTGCAATATAAAGCACCTTCGGGGGCTAAAAAACTTTACCAGACCAGCAAACGACCTCGCCTGTCAGCAAGCACTTACCACAGATAAAACGCAACAAGCCATTAACAACTAACTATTTGTTATTTATAGATTAATCTAGTAGCATCCCAGCCATAAACATTGGTAGCCTTGCCATAAACCAATCAGATTTTTCATTTAACAGGACGTTAGAATGGACTCATTTCCAAAATCTCAGGTCATCGCATTCAATCGCAAAGATATCGCCAGTATCGAGCAAGCCTTAATCACATATCAAACAAAGCTCGCAGCGCATCAAGCCTTCAAAAATAGTCAATTTGATATCGCATTTATGGACAATAGCAGCGGCCAATGTCAGCACCTTCAGCTTGCCGATACGCTGCACGCTGAGCTCGCGCTGCAAGCACTAAACCTCACCCCAGATGGCGGCTACAATCTACAAGATATAGTGACGGAAAAGAGCAGCCTGTATATTTCAGAGGCGCTGTTATTTGCTATTGCCCTTGAACATGACACCCTAAAACCACAGCTTCGCCGCACGGCGCAAGCTATGGTCGATTATGCTCGCTATGAAAATGACACCAGCGAGATGTGGGTCGATGATATGCGGGTTTTTGGTGCTGAAGCTCTGTTTATGATGGCGATGCAAGACGCTGAAGATGCCGCCTATTTAGCGCAGTTTTTTATTCCCTACTGGGATGATGAACATGCCACAGGCTATGAGCATATGCTGCTCACTCTGCTGCGCCACCACGGCTGGTGTGACGCCATGATAAAGGCATTTGTCTGGTGTGATAATAGCGCCTTTCGCTTCGCCTTTTATGGCAGCCACAGGGAAAGCACGACGGCGGAATATCAGCCGCTGGGCGAGTTTTTGCAGCAAAACCCGCTGCAATATCCGCGTTTTATTGAATTGCTCAAACAACGTTTTACTGCGCAGCCGATGCTGGTTGAGAACGAAAGCCAAGATTTAGATAGCCAAAAGCCAATACTGGCAATTTATCAAAGTTTATTTCCCGAGTTTTGCAGCTGGGAGGATGAAGAGGTAAGCCGGCAACTCGGGCGTCATTTTATTAATGACACGCTTGAAAATGAGGCAATGGATTTACAGCTACAGCTAGAAAATGAACTCGATAGCCCACTATCGGCCTATGCTCAAAGTGTCTTCCAGCGGCAAGAGGAAGATCGCCGATATGACCAACTCAAGGAGGAGCGACAAGCCGAAATGGGTGGCACCCATATGCTAACGGATTTCATCGCTACTTTAGACAATAGCGATGTACTGTTGAAATATGTGGTACTCAATGAAAATCCTGCGATTCTCGAGACTATTGAGCCCTTTGATATTTGGGCACATTGTAAAATTCATGCTCCTTCGCTTTATGATGCAATGGATGAGGCTTGCTGGGATAGAGGCAATTTAGACAATCTGCGCGAGAACATCCATGAGGTGCTTAGCTATCCAGCCAACGATCTACTCGAAGATGAAGAGTGCTATTTTGATGTTAAGTTTGAGCAAGGGGTTATTTGCAAAGCCTACCTAAGCCCAGGTGAAAACAGTATTAGCCATGTAAAATCTGCGCACATAATGCTGCGGTTTGTCGATATTTTCTATCGTGTTTTAGGTCAGAAAACCTTATCTGCAGAATTATGTGAAATGCTCACCGGTGAAGGTGACTATCAGCCGATTATGACTACTGAAGCCTACTATGCTCGTTTTGACCCTGCGCCCGCTGCAGCAGAAGGCGAACTCAGCAAGCATGATAAACGCAAGCTAGAACAGATTATCGATGCTTTTTGCGATATGGATGATCCGGTCACCCACAGTATGTTGCAGCGAGCCGACAACCTCTTCAAACAGCGAGCTTGCTATGACGTTAGCCACTGGCACGAAGATAATCTTGCCACCGATGCACTTAAAGCGTACCTGCTACAGCAAGATGCCAGTAGGCACATTAATGATACCTATACAGCTGGATTACAAGCAGAAATAGGCAAGGTATTTGAGCGCGCCCTAACCTTGCTGCTTGAACACGCCGAAATTCAAGGCGAAGGTCATTTCGAAGACAAGGGTTTTAATCAAACAGAGCTTGAACAAGTCAGAAACTTTTTCACCCAAGAAAATCCAACGCTTAGCCAATGTGAGATAATTGCGCTGTTTGATAAACACCTGCACCGAGACGAAATATGTCGCAGATCTAATCTGTATTTTCCTAAAATCAGTGAAAAGCAGATCAGTTACCACTTTTTCCAAGACTACGATGATGATTACCAGCGTGTAGCGATTAGCTGTTTTTGGCTTAAACAAGTGCCGAGCGCGACAGCTAAAATTGCAAAGCGATTATGGCAACTGTTGATCACTATGGCACCAACGAAGATGATCCACCATATGGGCCGTCTTTATAGCTGCCGTGATTATGGTTTAAAGTTCGACAATCAGCTCGATGAAATTAACTTTTACCAGCTGCTAAATCGTCACGGTATCGCCGAAGATTACACCTTAGCTTATCAAGTCGAGCAATCGATTGGCAGCAGCAGTCGCCAAAGTGAATACCTTGCGCTAATTGATTTGATGGAAGAGACCATTCCCGCTAATGCAGCCCAAGGCGGCATGATAGCGGCGAGCAATAGAGCTCAAGCAAAAGCTTTACTGCGAGGATTAGACTATACCTACCAGAGCCATAAACTTGAATTTCATCAAGATGTCGCGCTGCAGTTCCCCGAACTTCCTTTTCAGTTAGATGATGACTTACGCCAATGTTTGCAGCACTTTATTGCACTCAATAGTCAGTCATGGGAAAGCGTCATCGCGAATCAGTTTAGCGCAGCCACACTGTATTTCGGTCATGCCACCGACATCAGTGACCTACCAAAGAAGCTGCGCTTACCCTATCGATTACACCCTGATGTCGACACCAGTCAGCCGCGTCATTGCGCCAATATGAGTTGGATTAATGCCACAATCGCCCAACAAGTTGGCGACGAGCTGTTGATCTTGGTGCTCGATAAAGATTCAGCAAACCACGACCAGCTCTATATCGGTGGCCAGCTGCTTATTCTAGACAGCGATATCGATGCGGCGATGGTCATAGAGGCGGTCAATAAGCTGCCAGAGCTCAGTGAGCGTCAACAGATCCTCGAAACCGAGCTTTGGTCTTACCTACAAGGTGACTGCAGCTATGAAGTTATCGCGCCGCTGTTTCAAGCCTACCTGTCAGCCCAAACAGTGGCCGGTGTCGATGAATACCGCAGTTATAGCTTAGGGCAGTTCTTATGGCGTATCGATGAGCCGCGCCGTGAGCGACTGATGCTATTACTGGCGAATCATAGCTATCGTGCGTATAAGATAATTATCGAGCAGATGGTAACGGCACAAATGGATCAACAGGTCAGCCAAGGTAAAATTGACCTAGCCACTCGATTTGAGCTAGATAGCGATGATTATGAGCAGAACGCTTACAAGCAGCTGATGGATTGGTTATTTAGCCATGATGTAAAGCGTGAACTCATCGTACTGTTTGCCATAAAGAACTACCGCAGTTGTATGGGAGATTATCTGGCGCAGCTAGCTCGGCAAGGAGAGCTGAAACCGATATTGGCCTATCTGCATGTGAGCAATCGCGCCACATTAGTGGATATCTTAGCCGAACAAACGGACGCCGCCGAACTGCTAACGATATTTAAAGGTGAGAAATCTCGCCAAGTGCGAGATCGCATTGCCGCAGCCACTCCTATGGTACAAACCTAAAGCCATAGCCATTAGCCAAGACTACGCCTAAAGGTCATCTGTCGATGTCGCTTTAGGCTTCAATCAAACCAAGCTGCGGTCTTTTCCGCGGCTTGGTTTTTGACTTTGCCATCAACGTACATAGACACCATCGCCAAAACTTCTAATTCACTTATTAATAATGACCATAATCGTTATATCGCTTGCCATTAGTGACTTGATAGATTTACTCCTATAAATCATACCGTCGACTGATATTAATTCAGTAGCACCATTTATCATTCTGCCTTTCGATTCTATCGTATATGCTTCCAAAGTGACCAAAAAATTCAAGCTGCAGCGTCAGATGAGTGCATCTAAAACGGGGGCTCTTTTATTTAGCTTTTACATCGCTCAATAAGCACCTTTATAAATACATAAGCAAGTAACATCAAAATACATGGAGAGTATATCAATGCGTAGATTGGATCTAAAAGAAGCATCGCAAGTCAGTGGTGGAGTACACAAAATAATAGTTTATGTTGCTCAAGAAGTTTTTAAAGCTTCAATTAGCAACGTCATGAACGGACATCAAGGTCAACCAGGTGCTCCGTCAGAGCCTGGAGGCTCTCGATATGATGGTGCTGAAGGCTCTCTCACATGTGAGAAGGGCAAGGATTTAAACGTCAATAAAAAGGAAGGGACACTGTCCTGCACTTAACTTGGCAAAGTCGCTGGCTCAGTTTAGCCTGATTACTAATCAGGCTATTTTAAAAGGAATTTTACTACCAATGCAGCTACAGGCTTTACATTTTTCAGGTAAAAAACAACTAATGGAATTAACCTGGAGCGTGCTTCTGATAACAGGCCTATTTTGTTTTTTATATATAAATCAACCTAAAGAGGTTGACTGGTCTAAAGCCCCTGTAAAAACAGCTCAACTAAACATATACATAGGGTCTGAATCGCATACAGGCATACAGTACCTTGAGGTTAGCCATTCTAGACATTATCCAATAACGGTAACCTACAAAGTACTTGATGAATATTTATTACAGTTCACCGAACAGGTGCTGCTCACAAGCCCTGCGAGCATAGCCCCTAATACAAAGACTCGGGTAGCAAATTACCTTCCCATCGATGGAATGAATCAAAGTGGTTTAGGTTTCAGTAACTTTCATACTTCCTATGCCAATAATCAAAATAATATTACGTCAAAACCTTATATTCCCCCAATAAAAGCCGAAGCACTGGTAAAGCAAGCGCCAAATAAGGATCACTTTAAACCTTGGATGCTAAAACTAAATAGCCACCAAGGGGTTAACGTTAACGCCATTGATTTTGACGTACCTATTGGCACCCCCATTTATGCCATGGCAGCGGGGGAAGTTGTAAGCACCTATGAAGACTCCGATTTTGGTTGTCTCTCCAAAAAATGTCGCCCATATGGTAATGAACTAGATATCCTGCACGAGGATGGCAGTGTCGCAGCTTACGCGCACCTTAAGCAAAATGGTATTAGCGTTAATTTAGGCGACAAGGTCACTGCTGGTCAACTGGTCGCTTACAGTGGCGACACTGGTTCTGGAGGAGCCCATTTACACGTACAAATAGAAGCATTGCAGTATAGTGACGACGGAGAGACTAAGATAACGACTTTACCGTTAACTTTTATTGATGAAAATGAAACTGCCATTGAGCTTTCTGAGGGGGACTATATCAATGCGACATCGATGACTGCCACTATGATGAACCGCTTTAATCGCGCTTATTATCACTAGCATCACCCAGTAAAATTAGGCTGGTTTTCAGTCAAAACCTGATGTTCATGCCTTAGTAACATAATGAACGGACACCAATGCCAATCAGGTACTCCAGAAGAGTCTGGAGGCCCTAGTTACAGGAAAGTAAATCCAGATGGCAGTTCTGTTGAAGTGAACTGCGGTTCAGGTCAATCTATGGAAGTAAACACGAGTACAGGCTCTGCGTCCTGTAAATAATGCAATGTAACCTTTATGACCTAGCTGTAAGTTAGGTCATTTCAAAATGAATTATGGTAGATATGCAGTTACAAACTTTGAGCTTTTCAGGAAAAACACAACTTGCAGAGTTAGGCTTGAGCTTGCTGCTATTAGCTGGCTTATTCTATTGGCTATATATCATTCAACCTCAACCCATTGACTGGTCTAATGCCCCTACATTGCAGCAAGACTGGAATATTACGACGAAAATAGAACAACCAAGCGGTATTCAACAGCTTTATATTGAAAATTTCACTCCCTATCCACAAACGTTCACTTACCGGCTGTTAGATGATTACTCACAGTTGCTTACAGAGAAAGCTTACCTGCCAAGCCCTGTAATGGTTCCTGCGAACACCAAAGTGCATGCTGCTGACTATATAGCTATAAAGAACCGTGAACAAAAGGGGATCGGGTTCACCTTCCTGAATCATACCTATGCACATAACACTAACAATATTCAACAGAAGCGATATGTATCCCCCATCAAAAAGGAAGCATTAGTTCTGCAAGCGCCAAATAAAGAGCACTTTAAACCTTGGATGCTAAAACTAAATAGCCACCAAGGGATTAACGTCAACGCCATTGATTTTGATGTCCCGATTGGCACTCCCATTTATGCCATGGCGGCGGGGGAAGTTGTAAGTGCATATGAAGATTCTGATTTTGGTTGCCCGACCGAAGAGTGTGTGCCATATGGTAATGAATTAGAAATATTACACGAGGATGGCAGTGTCGCAGTTTATGCGCACCTAAAGCAAAATGGTATTAACGTTAGCTTAGGAGATAAGGTCACAGCGGGTCAACTGGTCGCTTACAGCGGTGACACTGGCGGCGGAGGGGCGCCGCACCTACACGTGCAAATAGATGCACTTAAGTATAGTGACTCCAGCGACACAACTGTTACTAGCTTACCGTTAATCTTTATTGGTGAGAATAGAACTGTCATTGAGCTTTCAGAGGGTGACTATATCAATGCGACATCGATGACTGCCACTATGATGAACCGCTTTAATCGCGCTTATTATCACTAATATCAGCCTGTAGAACTTAGTTGATATTTAACCTAAATCTAATCAAACCAAGCTGCAGTCTTTTCCGCGGCTTGGTTTTTTACTTTGTCGTCAACGTACATAGAGACCATCGCCAGTGCGGCAGCCAGTGCACCTAAATCGTCGGAGAACCCCACCACCGGGGTTAAGTCGGGAATGGCATCAATAGGTGCGATGAAATAGGCCAGCGCGCCAAAGATCACCGTTTTGGCCCACTTGGGTGTATCCGGCCGCTGCGCCGCATAATACAAACACAGTGCATTATCGATCACTTCACGACCGGCTTTTTTGGCAAATTGTTTTACCTTTAACCAAAAGCTATCGTCGCTGTAATCTGAGTTATTTGGGATATCTGAATTATCAGCCATTATACACTCCAATAAAAAAGGGAATACCCAATGATATTCCCTTATTTTTGATGATTTAGCTAGCGCTTGTGATCAAGAACAATCACTACCTTTGATGCTTTGGCGTGGTGCCCCAGGCATTCTTTTTAACTGGACGTTTTCCGCCTGGCTTCGCCCCTTGGCCCTGTTTATTGCCGTTGGCTTTACCTTGACCAGCTTTACCTTCGCCCGACTTTTTCTGTCCAGCTTTGCCTTGCTCCGACTTGCGCTCAGCAAATTGATCGGCAGAGAAGCGGGTGAAAGCTTTTTTGCCTTTGCCATCATCTTTAGCGTTTAGCTTCTTCTTATTACGCAGTGCTTCACGCTCTTGACGAGATTCAGCTGGCACGAGACAGCTTGGACTGTTACCAATTAATTTCTCCTTACCCATCGCAATTAATGCTTCTCGGATAAGCGGCCAACCTGCGGGATCGTGGTAACGCAACAAGGCTTTATGTAACTTACGCTGACGGCCTTTTTTGGGTACTGACACCTCTTCACTCGTGTGCTTTACATTTTTCAGTGAATTGAGTTCGGTATGATAGATTGTCGTCGCATTCGCCATCGGTGAAGGGTAGAAGTTCTGTACCTGATCAAGCTTGAACTTCTCGCCTTTCAACCATAAGGCAAGGTTGACCATGTCTTCATTGGTGGTTCCCGGATGCGCCGAGATAAAGTAAGGGATCAGGTATTGTTTCTTACCTGCCTCTTTTGAGTACTTATCAAACAGATCTTTAAACTTATCGTAACTGCCCATGCCCGGCTTCATCATCTTATTCAGCGGGCCCTCTTCGGTATGCTCAGGTGCAATCTTCAGATAACCGCCAACATGGTGAGTCGCTAACTCTTTCACGTAACGTGGATCTTCTGTGGCCAAGTCATAACGCACACCCGAAGCAATCAATACTTTTTTGATCCCTGGAACATCTCTTGCCGCACGATATAGATCTATCGTCGCTTGATGATCGGTATCTAAGTGACCACAAATTGATGGGAATACGCAAGATAGACGGCGACAGGTGCTTTCTGCTTTCACGCTTGAACAGCCTAAGCGATACATGTTGGCCGTGGGACCACCAAGATCAGAAATGACGCCAGTAAAACCGGGGACCTTATCTTGGATATCTTTAATCTCTTTCACAATCGAGTCTTGTGAACGGCTTTGAATGATTCGCCCTTCATGCTCTGTAATTGAGCAGAATGAGCAACCACCAAAGCAGCCTCGCATGATATTGATCGAGGTCTTGATCATGTCGTAGGCAGGAATTTTTTCTTTACCGTACGAAGGATGCGGCACGCGCTTATAGGCTAAGTCAAATACGCCGTCCATCTCATCGGTATTCAGCGGCCACGCTGGCGGATTCACCCAAATGGCTCGCTCTGCGTGCTTTTGAAACAGCGCTCGTGCACAGCCAGGATTTTGCTCTTGGTGCAAAATCCGTGATGCATGAGCGTATAAGAATTTGTCTTCAGAGACCTTCTCGAAACTTGGCAGCAGCACATAGGTTTTCTCCCAAGGTTTAGGCCTTGGGGGCTGTACGCTAATCGCTTTCGGCGCATCATTGTCGAAAATTTTCTCATCCGTTGGCCCCGACAAGTTTTTACAACCCACATCATCGGCGCCATAAGGATTCGGAATAGGATCTATCTTATGCAACTGATCCAGCTTGCGCGAATCCATCCCTTTCCATTCAGGCAGAGGTTCTTTGCGGATAACAGTCGTACCGCGAATATTATGCAGTTGACTGACAGGCTCGCCGCTGGCTAACCGGTGTGACAGCTCAACTAAAGGACGCTCGGCATTGCCGTAAACCAAAATGTCGGCTTTAGCATCTAAAATGACACTGCGGCGCACCTTATCTGACCAGTAATCATAGTGGGCAATACGGCGCAGGCTGGCTTCGATACCGCCGATAACAACTGGCACCTGTTTGAAAGCTTCTTTACAGCGTTGGGTATAAACCGTAACGGCTCGATCTGGGCGCTTACCACCAAGGTTACCCGCGGTATAAGCATCATCATGTCGCATACGGCGCTCTGCCGTGTAACGGTTGATCATCGAATCCATATTGCCGGCGGTAACACCGAAATAGAGGTTAGGTTTACCTAATTTCATGAAGTCGTTTTTATTAGACCAATCTGGCTGCGAGATAATGCCAACTCTAAAGCCCTGTGCTTCAAGCATCCGCCCAATCACAGCCATACCAAAGCTTGGATGATCCACATAGGCATCGCCTGTCACAATAATAATGTCACAGCTATCCCAGCCTAATTTATCCATCTCTTTGCGAGACATAGGCAGAAATGGCGCGGGCCGAGTCAGCTCAGGACGAAACTTAGGGTGAGTAAAGAGTGTGGATTCTACTTGCATGGATTAGATAGCCTAACTGAAATAACAAAGAATACGCAGATTACGCGCCCCGACTTATACCTACTGCAGGGACGCGGAGTATAACAGGCTCCGCCCCATAGGTGTGACTAAAAAAGCATCAAATTAGTGCTTTTTTTAGTATAGATTATATAACCCTTTGGCCGCTGAGTGTATTCTCCTGTGGGGCCTAGCAGCTACATTCGGATGAAAAAGCAGCCTAAACGGCCGACTTGTTACTCGCCTATAATGATGTGACAAAAGCGAGTAGATTAACCACCACGAGTCCTAAGATCACAGCCCAGCTGGTTAGCACGCCCCAAAAACGTCCAAAGTGGTAACCGCCTCTGCCTTGGGTTAAACCAATAGCATGCATTAGTCGTGCGACAATCCATGCCGTACCAAATATATGTAACGCAGCGGCGCTCGTGCCGTTCATCTCTGCGACGATAAGTAACAACAATGCTATGGGTGCATTTTCAAGCAAGTTACCATGGACGCGTTGAGCTAACGCCAGAGCTTCATTACCGGCACTACCTATACCAATTTTATGGGTACGTCTCAGTTTTATCACTCTGTATGTGAGTGCTACAGTAAGTATTGCAGTGAGGCTAATATATAGCCCCGAAATCGCGAGTGGCATTGCTTATCCTTTTAAAACCTGCCCTTAAAAGTACAGCATTACAATTTAGGATCATTATGTAAATAAATGGCAACCTTTTAGTTCAAATAGGTTAAGATGCGCTCGTAAAATCATGACCAATAAACAGTCGCTCAAATCAACAAGGCTTAACAAGCGTAAGTAACTGTTTAATTGAAATAAATAATCCTAAATCACCTTTGGCGAGTAAGATATTGGATAATCAAGAATTCCTAGAGAAACGCCGTTTTATTATTAGACTCGGGAAAGCTCTACATAAATTTGGCACCCCAGCCTACCGACTCGAAGCCCACCTGATAGCAGTCTCCGATCTGCTTGGTATTGAAGGCTATTTCTTGATCTCGCCACCGCATTGACATTTGTTCTGCAACACGACGAAGATCAAGAGTATAACCACGTTGCTCGGGTTAAACCTGGCGAGCTCGATTTAGGCTCTCTTGCCCGTACCGATGAACTCGTTGAGGAGTTAATGTCGGGTAAGCGAACACTTTCCGAAGCCCTTGAAAGGCTGGAAGAGATATCAAATAAACCGAACCCATATGGTACAGGCTTAACGTTATTGGCGTTTGGCAGTTCGGCTGGTGCCTTTGCCATGCTAATGGGAACCAGCTGGAACGATGTATTTTGGTCCGCCATTTTAGGCCTTATGGTGTACGGCTTAGTGTACCGCGCCGAGCGTTCAAAACGTATGGCGGAGATGCTCGAGCCCCTCGCGGCCATTTTATGTGCCATTGCCGCCAGTGGTATCGCACAGTTTGACCCTAGTATGAATATTCCAGTGGTGATCCTGTCAGGCATCATCATCTTTATCCCGGGTCTAGCGTTAACATTAGGCTTAGCAGAGCTTGCTGCCAGAGACTTAATATCGGGAACAGCGAGGGTGATGGATGCCTTTATGCTGCTGTTTAAGCTCTATTTTGGAGTGATTCTTGGTTTAACCATAGGTAAAACCTTGTTTGGTGAAACCACCTATATTGCACCAGACTCTCTGCCGAAGTGGGCAATATGGACAGCGGTACCAATCCTTTCCATGGCGCTGGTTATTATCTTTAAAGCCCGCATGAAAGATTCACCTTGGGGTGTTATGGCAGGGGTTGTGGCATTCTTTTCTGCCATGCTTGGCGGGATCTACTTTGGCGACTCGATTGGTATTTTCTTTGGCGCATTAGCGGTCGGAGTCTACTCGAACTTGTTTGCTCGATGGATGAAAGCACCGGCGACAATTGCGCTATTACAAGGCATCGTGATTTTAGTACCGGGAAGCAAAACCTATATAGGCCTTAACACTCTTATACTAGGTGAAACCATGTTTAATCAGTCGCACCTTGGCACGCAGATCTTCCTTATTTTCATGTCAATTGTTGCCGGACTAATCTTCGCTAATGTAGCAGTCCCGCCCCGCCGAACTTTGTAATTTTCTCAACGTTTTAATTTAATACATGCGAGCGCGTCTACGCGCTCGCATTCTGCAGATTACATTCAATTCCCCTTAAGTAAAATCATTAACTTAAGCTTGACTAAAGCCTTAGTTCCATGTGTTATGGACTTGTGAATCATTTGTTTATACCAATCAGTATAAAGATTTGATCGCTCAGCGAGAGTTTAGCGGCTTTGAGGTAAGGTCATTAAATGACCCTGCATTAGTGACATTCACCACATCTGACCTCCAGGGATGGAGGGAGTGCCTTAAGCATGTCAGGAACATGCTAGGCCATGTGGTTAGCAATGAATGAAGAGCATAGTTAAACTAGCTTCAATTTCATTAACGCAGCATTAGAGTCGATAAAACTCGCCTGTAGGAGTGTTTTTGGCTTGCTACTTCTGCGTTGAATAAACTCATAAGGGAATAACCATTATGTCATTTATTCGCCTTGAACTAGCGTGCCCAAAACGCTCTGAGTAGATCAATTTCTTATACTGATTGGTATTACTTCTTAGTTGCGACGGGGTGCTTTTCCTATCTATGACTCGATTTAGCAGTTTCACTTTAGCATTACTGACTTTCGCACTATCTAGTGCTGCTTGTGCTGAGGAAACCGCAGCGAGTAAACCTGATTCCAAAGCATTGGATTACGAGCAGAAAAAGAGAGTCGAAAACATTGTTATTAAGAGCAATGATATTTTTGACCTGTCGGATCCCGAGACTTTTTTTATTCACCGCTGGGCTAACTACCTGCATATCAATACCCGCGACTATGTCATACGCGATAAGCTCAGTTTTAAAGAAAATGACAATGTCAGCCAGAAAGATCTCGATGAAGTGCAACGTATTTTGCGCGCAGAGCCCTACATTCGAGATGCTGAAATTGATTTTGCCACACCAGCTCCAGATGCCGATATAGCCGATGACGACGCTGAAAATATTCTAGTAGAGACTTGGGATAACTGGTCTTTACTACCTACCTTTAGTGTTGGCCGTAGTGGTGGTGAAAGTAAATTCTCTATTGGTATTAAAGAGGATAACCTGCTTGGTTTAGGGATCCGTACGCGTTTTAAATATCAGTCAAATGCCGATAGAACTGGCTATAAGTTTGCCATAAAAGCCCCGCTTAATTTTATTGAACATGCCACTATAGCGGCAGACTTTTATGACAATAGTGACGGCCAAGCGACTCATCTGTATTTTGAAAAGCCTTTTTACACACTTGACGGCAGCAACATGTATTCCGCGGAGTATTTAGATGATCTTCGTGTCGACACCTTAAAACAAAACGGTTTAGAATTTAACGAGTTTGAACATGCAGTCACCTATAACAGCGCTCGATTCGGCTGGTTACTCGACCACAACAATGATGAGCTTTCACGGATCATTACAGGGCTGACCCAAGATAAGCATGAGTTTGCCAACATTGAAGAGTACCCGACCTCAGAGTTACCGCAAGATCGCGATTTCCTCTACCCTTGGGTTGCCTATCAATACCTGCAAGACGATTTTAAAGTGCTCAATAATGTCCACCTGATTAACTACAATGAGGATTTTAACCTCGGCTGGCAACACTATGTCAAACTCGGGTTAGAGACTCGAGATCTCAATGATGACTCCCCTGTGGGTTACCATATCAATTGGCAATCTAGCAGAGGCTTTCAAGCCCAAGATCATTTATTACTACTCGAGATGGATGGTGAGGGTGTATTTGCCACCAGCCAAAAGGACTACTTTAAGGTTAATGTCGCCGCAGAGTATTTTTATCACATTACATCTAAGTGGACTGCTTACTCCAAGTTAAGATTGAGCGCCTCACAAAATAACTATGTCGACCGACCTTTTGCTCTTGGTGATGATACTGGGATCCGCGGTTACCCTAACGATTATCAATATGGTGATAATCAATGGGCGTTTACAGCTGAAGTGCGTAACTACCCGAATATTAACCTGTATCAGTTAGCGGAATTAGGATGGGCGGTCTTTACCGACGTTGGTCAAGCTACAGGCGGAAACGACGACAACAACGAAATATCAGGTGTGATAGGCAGCGTCGGGATTGGTGCACGGATCTACTCTTCTAAATCGAGTTATGGCAACGTCGCGCATATCGATTTTAGTGTGCCATTTACCACTGGCGTAGAAGTCAATAATTGGGAATGGCGTTTCTTAGTCAAAAACAGGTTCTAGATATGCCTCAAATAGCTTAATGAACGTCACTTAGCTACACCGCTTTTTCGACGACCTTAGCTTAATGACGCGCAGCTAAAGATACACTGTAAATATCAGCGTCATTAATCCCAAGCATACTAATCACAACACTCTCATCATCAGCTTTTGCTAGCGCTCGCTGGCCACGAATACTCACGGCGGGCAAACTAAACACAGTATGTTGCTGTCCATCTGCCGTTATCGCGATGACTTGATCATTAGTATCTGTGCGCTTAATAAAATAAAGGGCATTGTTTTGATAAAAAAAGCTGCCCCAGTCACTACTCGATAGCTCACTCGTCACTTGAATATCTTCACTACCGTCGTTGGCATGGTAATAAATGCCAGCTTGGTTATCACGGGTATAATAGAGACCTCCAACATCATCCTCAACTGCGTACTTAGCAGCCTGACCGAACATAAACTCAACCCGTTGGCTGTTAAGATCATAAGCGTAAACTCCCCAATGACCTTCGAGGTTACTAGAGTAGTATATCTTACTACCATTGTTCGAGAATGAAGGGTTACGAACATCCCCTTTTATACCGCGTATTTTAGCGAGCGATTCAGTAGCAACATCTCCCAAATAAAGGCTGTAACTGTCAGCATCTTTTGCTTTGATGGGGAGCACATATTGACTGCCTATGGGTGATGCTGCCGGAATGCCAACAATCCCCATCTGCTGCGTCAGTTGCTTACTACCGGCATCTTGATTAACCCATAACTCCCAGCCACCGCTGCGGTTTGACAAAAACAGTACTTCTTGTGAGCTTGCTATAAACTGACCAAACATATCGCGGGAAGAGGAGGCGAGCCGATGCTTTACCTGCCCATTAGTCAATGAGTGCACTGTAATATGCTCTTGGGACAAGTGACGAGAGTAGTAAAGACGGTTATTTTTTTCATTAATTGCCAAGCTGCTGATAGTGTCATCTCGGTGAAAATCGGTAATCGATTGCGATTCAAAACTATATTGCTCAATAACAAATGCACCATCGCGCAGCGCATTAAAGTACAGCATATTGGCATCATGTTCCCACTCAAGACTTATCACCATCGTTTCGCTCTCTACCACTTTAACGACACTATCGTTTGAACGTGATAACACAATAATACTGGCATCCATCGCCACCGAGCGCACCACGGCAAACTCATCGCTATTCGCTGACCAGCTTACTAATAGATCTTCTTCTCCCGTGTTCGGATAAGAGAGCTGACTGATCTCCGAAGAGGCGAAACTATAAGCATATATTGCTACGCTAGCTTCACCCGCTTTGGCATAAGCAAGAAATTTACCGTCTGGTGACCAGTCTAAACTGTGAACGTAACCACTACTTGTACAGCCCGTATCGATCAGTCGATCTTGATTTGTAATAAGCTCTCTGACATGGAGTTCGCACTGTCCACTGGCATTAAAACTGAAGTAAGCCAATGCTTGCCCATCTGGTGACCAAGTCGGCGACGTTTCTTTATCTTCACTCATCGATACTTGCCTTAAAGGCGCGCTTTTATCGGTGAGATCTTTAATGTAAATTTGTGCCTTTTTCAGCTCTCTACGCCACTGAAAAGCCATGAAACGACCGTCAGGCGAGATAGCGGCTTGCTCCTCAACACCTTCAAAGTTAGTGATCCGCTCGACTGTGAGTGCTTCAAGTTGCGAACTGGGAAGATAAAACGAGTGGAACATATAACCCAAAGAAGTAAATAGCATGAGGCTCAATAGGGCGATAACAGGTTTGAAAATGGCGTGAGCACGGGGCGGATAACTATCGACAGTCACTGCTGCAGGCTGATATGACTCCTCATCAATGGCCTCTGGGGTCAGTAATAGTTGATAGCCTATTTTAGTGATCGTTTTGAAATAGTGCTCTGGTTCTTCTCCAAGTTCGCTAACGGTTTTTCTTAGTTGCCATATCGCATTACCAGTACCACGCTTGCCCACCTCAACGTTACCGAGCCACACTTGCTCAATAGCAACGTCTTTAGTAACTGTTTGGTTTGCATGCAAGATCAATAACTTTAAAAATTCGAAGACTTTTGCAGGCAAGGTAACAACATTTTCATCCTTGCTTATCGTCATGTCGTGGCAATTTACGCTACATTGGCCAATCAGATATTTTTGATGTGGTAATGAAATCATATTAGCTTACGACACTCCCTTAATAGCCTTTAAAACGATCCTTTCCAAGCTAATAAAACATCTCTTATTAACCTTTACCTAACATGCATCTTATCTCTGCATGTTCAGCAATCCAACACCTAAGCCATTACCGCGACAAAAAACTGCCTCTAAATCACATAAATAAAAGCGCTACCAATTAATGCATTCAAATTTAATTATTAAGAATCAGCAACTTGAATTTATCTCACCTATGAGTCGCTTTAGCTGTATCAAATTGTACCTTTGCCATAAAAAAGAGAGCACTGATGTGCTCTCTTTTAACTAACGACAGATGTCAGTTAGATCATGCTTTACTTAACGGCGTACTTTTCGGCGCAGACCTAGCAGTGCAAATAAGCTAAGTAATCCAACACCTAAACTACCACCGTTATCTACACTTACCGGCTCCTTAGCAACAGGAGCATTTAGCGTCATCACGAAGCTAGCTTCTGTTTTATTCACTGCATCATCTGCAGTTACAACCACTTCGTACTCTCCAGCAGCCCCTGCAGCTGCGCTACCACTGATCATGCCACTGACACTGTCAATGCTCACACCTTCTGGCAACCCTGTCGCACTATAGGTCAGAGCATCACCTTCCGCTTCGCTAAAGTACATAGAAGCATCAATTTCAACTGTATCAGTTTCTCCCATGGAAACTGCAGGCATTTCAGCGACAAGCTCAGGAGCAATGTCATTAACGTTGTTAACCATTACTTGTACATTTGATACCGCAGTATAAGTATTACCATGGCGACCAATGACCTCTAGGTTAAAACTAGTATTGCCTAAGTCGTAATCAATCGCTGCTGGATTGTTAACAATAATTTCACCTTGATCATTAATAGCAAATGGATCGCCAGGAATCGCGTTAGCTAAACTCAGCGAATAGGGCGTCCACTCTGCATCAAAATTCGCGGCAGCAAAGAATGACTCTGAGTCAAGCAACACAGCTCCAACGAGGTCACCCATCTCAGCATCTTCATCAACACTGTGCGATTGACCATCTAATGGGTGAGCGATAAACGAGTAACTGCCTTGCCCCATTGGCGAAGTCATGCCCCAGTTATCTTCCAAGCTGATTAACATCATGCCGTGATTAGTACAGCCATCTCCGCCAAAGCCAAAGGTAAAGTTACATTCGCTAGCCATACCTAATTCTACTGTTTCACCAGCAGCTAAGGTCATCATAGGACTATAGGTTTTGCTTTCACCCTCTTCGACTAGGCGTGACATTAATGGTAATCCACCGCCATTGCTTTCAATCTCTTTCATCTCACCGCTAAACCAATCAAAGTAAGATTGCTTCTCTACCTTGCCGTACTTAACAGGGTTGTATTGAATAATCGGCTCGCCAAGATCGGCCACTGCATCACGGTCTGTTGCGAAAATCCAACCGTGATTTTGATCGAAATCTTCAATACTAGCCATGTTGTCACCATGGTAAAGATCTTCTAGACAATACTGAGACACAAAGTTCTGCCCGTGGCCTGTCATATAGGTTGGCAGTTTAGATTTAGTGTAACGCTTACGCGGCTGCATCCAGTCGTATTCTTGGTTATAATCGATATACCATGAAGCTGGTGCACCGTTTTCATCAGGTTCAATAAAGCCTCCCATAACAACCTGGTTAGCTTCATCCCACGCAAAAGGTTCACCATTCACCGCCTGATCAAACCCGTTATCCAATACGAACTGCTCTTGGTAAACATTCCACCAAATAAGCGCTGCACCAGCTTTATCGAAATGGTTCGCCATCCCGGCATCGTTAGGCTTGAAGAAACGACCTGCTACAACCAGTTTTTTACCCGTTGAACACATAGCTTCGTCATAGATGCCGCCCCCGACTACATTCGGCATATTACCTTGGGTATTTTCTTTACCTTCAGGAAGCTGTTTCTGATGATACATTGCAGGAAACACCGCAATCGTAGTCTCAGTTGGGCTGCTGTTTGAGAATTGCTGCACATACGAACCTGCTTCTGGGCTAAACTGAATGCTCATCTCAGAACTAAACTGCTCTTCAAATGTACTAAAGTCGCGGCTAATGCTAGTACCAACTCTCGGCTTCACCAACCAACTCATGCTCACAGTTGGCTTCTCTTCTGCAGTCAATTGCAGTTGACCTGATAATTCAATCTCAGACCAGTTCTTAGAGTTAAAATCCGAGGCCATCTTAAATGGCCAATTTTCTAACTTACTAAAATCAATTTCAAGTACCACCGGGAAGATAACAGTTTGACCAGCAGGAACGCTAACCGAAGCCGGAACATCCCATGTCAGTGAGCCGTTACCGCTTTTAGCCATAGCGTTTACAGCAACTTCATAGGTTACTGTTTCTTCTGATAAATTCTTTAACTGCACCTCTTTAACGAAGCGTTGTACCCCCATTCCCTCTTCAAAACCAAAGCTCAAGTTAGGTTGGTAGCTATTTTTCTCCCAAGCGACCACTGAAGAGCTCAGCGCGGCTTCTAAATCCTCGACACCATTACCAATTAGCACAAGATCAGCTTGCTTGTCTTCGAGATCCATTACATTGTTATTTGCCGTGTTCATCAGCAAGGCTTTGATCTCAACCATCGACAGTTCTGGTCGCTTCGACTTTATGATAGCCGCTGCTGCTGCAGTTCGCGCAGCAGCCATGACCGTGGTTGATTCAACATCGGTTTGCGTGCCTCCACCTACGACTGCTACGTCAATGTTCTCGGCGTAGCTCACCATGTCAGGTTTAGAATACCCATTCGCACCACGAACTGGGCCATGGGGAGTACTTTCCGTCACCATCATATTGCCATCAGCATCTGCTGACATACCGCCAACGGTTAATGCGCTTGGAGCGGCGCCACGCCAAGTTATATTAAAACGGTTATCGAACCATTCTCCACCGATACCGGCATTGACAACCACTAATGCCCCTAACCCAGACGCCATCTCAATCGCATGAGCTTCGGCTACTAAACCTGAAATCCCGGTATCCGAAGGCGCATAGAATGCATTGCCACCAAAAGCATCGACTACGATAATGTCAGCGCGGTCATCAAAACTGCCATCTTGATTAGGATCTAGCGCATACTCTAACGCCAGCATAAATGTACTGCTTGATTCTGGTGATAGCTGATAACCATTACCGTACGGATCTGACACATTCGAAGTTTTAAATGCCGATATTTTCGCACCAGGGGCAAGGGAGTGAACCACACTTGCAAGTCGAGTTCCATGGCCAGTGTTATGGGTTGCACCGTCATGCTCTCGGGTGAAATAGATATTTTGGTCAATTGGGTTTGGATCGAGCCCCCAGCCAGCATCACTGCTCAAGTCCATTCCTTCAACAACGACATCGGTTGGGAAACCATCATAGGCGTTCAAAGCATTTACCATCGCTTCGCCATAAGTCTCTGCTTGACCGTCTCCACCAAGACCTACGTGAGTGTAATCCACACCTGTGCCAATAATCGCAACTTTAACACCTTCCCCTGCAGTAGCATCATCCACTAGCGCAGGAGCCTTGGTCGATGAAGTCGAACTTACGACAGGTTTAGCCAACGCATTGGCCGGAATAACAGCAGTCGTGGTTTCAGTCACAACGGCCTTAACACCCGCTATATTTTTAATTTTATTGGCATAAGATGCATCAGCTTGTACACGGACGAAGTTGCCAAAAATCTTGGCACCTGGAAGCACGTTGATATTACCATCAAGCGCTGTAATGTCAGCCAGTACCGCAGCTTGCTTAGCTTCAACCTGCTTAAGGTTTGCGGCGAATTTTTGCTTGTTATTGACTGTCGCTTTAGTCAATGAGCCAACATCCGCTAGATAGACATTGAAAGTAACCAGTTGGCCTTTTTTAGCTTGTGCACTGTAGCTAGATAACGCATCAGTGCTTTGTGCGACAGCAATCGTTGCTGGTACCATGGCAGCGAGTGCAATACAGGTTGCCAGTTTTGATTTTTTAAATGACATATTTTTTCCCTAAAAGGTTGCGATATTATTTTTATTGTCTAGGTCGAATTATTTACGGCTAACCAGTTACATCGCCTTACCAGGTTAACAACTTATTAACTCTCTACGTTTATGGTTTTCTGCTAATTGCCACCAAACAACAAGCACCGCAGCTTTCATTTTGTTTCTTTTCTCTTTCTATTTATCTTCATTTCCTTTAAATACAAAAACTTAAAACCCACCAGATTTTAAGTTTTGTTCTCTCATTCGTTAAATTAACCAGTCTTTCACTTGTCAAATCGGCAAGTTTGCCGTGTTGCACAGACGCTTTTAAAGCGTGTGACGAGAAAGAACAGGTATAACCAACTATAAAACAACAAGTTAAATAAGAATAAGCACAAATACTCTCCTCCATACCCCAACGCTTTTACAGGAGTGAATTGTGCATAAAAATCAAAAAACAACGATACATTCAGATACAAAAATAACTTGCAAGCTGTTGTTTTAAAAGAAAATGAAAAAGAAATGAAGGATAAGTGAAGTCGAATAGTAGTCTGAGGTTTGCTCAGTAGGGTTTCGATGGGGTATCAAGTTTACGTCGAATTAACAACTCCTACCTATTTTCTGTTCGCTGCCATCAGCAACAACAGAAAAATACTAAAAATAATTACAAAGACAGAAAACGAGGAAGACCAGGTGAAATTAACATATAAGAAAAGCCTCATAGCAGTGGCTCTCAGCATAGTATTAAGCCCTGTATCTCAGGCTAATATGGTTGATAGCCGTGGCTTAGACGCTGACTCGGGTCAGCGCAGCAATCAGCTACAAGCGAGCAAACGTAATACTGATAACCTCTACATGGTATTACTCGATGACCAACCATTAGCGACTTATAAAGGCGAAATCGCCAACCTTAAGGCCACCAGCATACTTAGCAACCCAGCAAATAAACGTAAAGGCAATGGCACACTAGATGTGCAGAGTGCTGCCAGCCAAAACTACCTTAAGTATTTGGCAGAGCAGACTAATTCAACTTTACAACGGGCACAGTCTAGTTTGAAAAGACAACTGACTGTTGAGAGCGATTACCAAATTGCACTCAATGGATTTAGTACTCAATTAAGTGAACAGGAAGCTGCAACACTCCAAGGTGTGGCAGGCATTAAAGCCGTTCAGAAAGTACAGCGCCGCCACTTAATGACAGATACAGGTCCGAAACATATCCAAGCACCGTCAGCATGGGATGGTAGTGCAACCGGTATGGCTAGTAAAGGTGAAGGCGTAATCGTTGGTATCCTTGACACAGGGATTAGCGCCTTTAACCCATCATTTGCCGATATTGGTGGCGATGGTTATGATCATACCAACCCACTAGGTGAAGGTGTCTATCTTGGTCATTGTGCCGACTCAGAACTTGCCTATTACTGTAATGACAAGCTGATAGGGATCTGGGCTAATGATGGCGTATTAGCCGATTACGTGCCAGAAGGTGATGACCTCATCGGTATCGACCACAATGGTCACGGCTCACATACTGCCTCTACAACCGCGGGCAACGTAGTAATAAACGTGCCTGTTTACAATGTTATTGGCGATGAAGCCGATTTTAGCTTTGGCCAAATCAGTGGCGTGGCTCCCCATGCAAACATCGTCTCTTACCAAGTCTGTGCTGCTGATGTTGGTTGTTGGACTGACCTCTCTGCCCTCGCCGTTGAACATGCCATTGAAAACGGCGTACAGGTACTCAATTACTCAGTGGGTGGTGGCGCCAGCGACCCTTGGTATGATACCGATGCACTTGCCTTTTTATCGGCACGAGAAGCCGGCATCCACGTTGCGACTTCTGCGGGTAACTCTGGTCCAGAAGCTGAAACTGTAGGCTCCCCTGGCAATGCACCATGGCTTACAACCGTTGCAGCTTACACTCACGACCGTGGCTTTACTGATAAGGATGTGAGTTTTACCGGTGGTGATAATGCCCTTGCTAGCCTGACAGGTAAAGGCGCAACAACCGGGATCACAGCTGCTGTTGTTAATGCAGCTGATTTCGGTGATGCCGACTGCTTAAACCCATTTGCTGAAAACACCTTTTCTGGCGAGATTGTTGTCTGCCAACGTGGAGAAATAGCCAGAGTTTCAAAAGGCAGTAATGTATTAGCTGGCGGTGCGGGCGGTTTAATTCTAGTGAACACCGATGGCGGCTCAGAAACTGTCGATGCCGATTTCCATTCATTACCAGCGATACACCTCAATGCAGCGCAAGGCAATGACTTAAAAGCCTGGCTAGCAAGTGGTAGTGACCATACCGCTACCATTGGAAGCTCTAGCCTGGAAAGCAATCCTGATAATGCCGATATTGCCGCCTGGTTTACCTCTCGCGGTCCAGAACCAATTATGAATCGCTGGCTAACGCCACACGTTGCTGCTCCCGGCGTTGCTATTTATGCAGCCAATTCGGAGTACCAACCTTGGCGTGAAGAGAAAACTGAGTCTCCTTATACCTTCATGGACGGCACCTCAATGTCTAGCCCTCACGTAGCTGGAGCCATGGCCCTAATCACCGCCCTGAAACCAGACTGGACACCTGCCGAACTACAATCTGCATTAATGTTAAGTGCGGTATTTGAAACTCGTAAAGATGACGGTGTCACACCATCAGACTTCTTCGATTCTGGTGCTGGTAGTATTCGAATCGCTAAAGCCCTCAACACCGGCTTGATTATGGATGTGACTTACCAAGAATATATGGATGCTAATCCTGATGTTGGTGGTAAACCAGAAGAGATGAACATGCCATCGGCTGTGCAGAGTGACTGTATGATCAGCTGTAGCTGGACGCGAACTTTCACCGCAACATCGGCTTCGACTTGGACCACTTCAGGTGATGCAAGTGTTGATGGGTTAACCGTAAGCTCATCACCCAGCAGTTTTACCCTTGCAGCGGGCGAGAGCATTACGCTCGATGTCACAGCAACAATTTCAAGTGGCTTCGACTCAGAGTATGGCATGGGCAGATTATTACTCACGCCGGCAGACGCCAGCCTCACCCGCTCGGCGATGCCCGTAATCGGTACCTTTGTAGCAGGAAGTTTCCCAGCAGAAACCTACCTTGAAACGAGTAAAAATCAGGGCAGCATCGCTATTGAGGGTGTTACAACCGTCGGCACTAGCGATCTACAAGTTGCCGTGTTTGAATTAGCTGAAGTCGAAGTCATTGAAGCTGACATCCCTCGCGATGATAGTGACGAGAGCAATTGGCCAGCAAATGTCTATAACGACAGCAGCTACTTGTACTCTACGCTTATCAACGTCACACCTAATACCAAGCGTATCGTCGCTCGTATTAAAGAGACTAGCTCACCAGATCTCGACCTCTATATCGGCCGAGATGCTAACTATAACGGTAAGCCTGATGATGCTTATGAGATGGGTGATCTGCTTTGTATGAGCGCAACAGAAACAGCCTATGAAAATTGTGAAGTCAACGATCCACAGCCTGGCAGTTACTATGTCGCGATACACAATTTTGGTGATACATCTGCACCTTCAGATACCATTGACAGTGTCAGCCTTGAACTCGCGATTATCGGCAAAGATGATTCTTCAGTGAGCGTAGACTTCAACTCTCAAGTCGATGCTAATGAAGATGTTGGTATCGTAGTAAATTGGGACAAGGCGCTTAAGTCTGACACTTTATATGTTACCGCTCTTGAGATCGGTACTGGTGTTGATGCAGCCGACAACATTGGTTTGATGCCAATTGAGCTTTATCGACATGCCACCTACCTGACTACTACAGCCGATAGTGAATTGGTAAATACTGGTGACACATTAACGCTTAGCCTAGAGTTAGCCGCAAACGCTAGCGATGAGGAGATGGTATTTGACATACAAACTGCTATCCCTGCAGGGCTAACAATTGAAAGTGACTCTCACGACGGCGTTGTCGATGGTCAAAACATCGCTTGGCAAGTTACTCAAGCAGCCGGCAGCGATGCACAGGTAATCGTACTGGCGCTGGCAACGAGTAATATGGTGATGTCTACTGAGCTGAATTTTGAAGTGAGCCATACAGTAAATAGTGTCAGCTTAACCGAAACACTCACGCCGGTTCATCTAGAGGGGATCCCTGTCGCCAAGATCAATGGTGATGCAACATGGACAGCTAATGCCAATGAGAAAACTGTGGTCAACCTTTCGGCAAGTGACAGTACTGCACCAAACAGTACCGATACACTTAGCTATGCTTGGGCGCAGACCTCAGGGCCAGATGTCACCATAGATGATGCAACAGGGATGGATATCGCAGTGACCTTGCCGGATGTTGAAACTGATAGCACAGTTGAGCTTGAGCTAACAGTCAGTAATGGCACTAAAACCGCGGTTGCAGCAACAGCTAGCATTGCAGTTAAAGCAGATATCGTTCCAGAGCCAACACCAGAACCTAGTGACTCTAGTGGTGGTGCAATGGGCTTGTCGGTTCTGTTATTGGGAGCATTAGGTTTACGTCGTCGCACAAAGAAGTCGTCAACTTAGTCATAAGACCGGGCGCTGTTTTGAAGTGACAACGCCCAACATTAAGATTTCTTGTCAATTAGGATCGCTCACACAGGATCTTTTAGGGTTAATACTTTTGCCGACTGCACTGCAGTCGGCTTTTTTCTGCCAATGACAAATCATACCAATTGCATTAAGTATTTGGCCAGTTCAGAGTCCCTCAGTCTTTTCAATTCAAAGCGCATTGGTAAAGAAATGGTTATTCCCTTTTAAGCCAATGCAAAGCAGAAGTGGAAAGACTGAGGGCCTCACGTAGTGCGGGTTTCAAAACGCTGTATGCTTCGCTATGGGATTTGGGTATAGAATAACTATTAGCTCAAATCCCACTACTTACCTACAACGTTTTGAATTCCCGCTGAATGGTCAAACTTTTAATGCAATTGGTATCACACTAAAATTTGTAATCTAAGGTTAGATAAATCTGCTGGCTGTTATCGATAGTGATCCCATGACGATCGTAATCTTGCTCTAAATAACGGTAGCCTAAGTCTGATGAAAGATGGTCGCTCCACTTATATTGCACACCCACTTGCCCTCCCCAAGCCACGTCTGTATCGGCACGGCCAGCGATCTTATTGTCATTGGCGCCCACAGAAACACCAGCAAAAAGATTAACGTCTTTATGTACAGGCATCAGGTAGTCATAAGACAGTAACCAGCTATATTGCTCCTGCTTATAATCGATACCTGCTTGCGAGAACTCATCCTCCATGTAACCGAAGGTGCCAGTAATTCGATGTTGCTTTTCAATCAACACACCGACGCGCCCTTGCCACGAAACATCTTCGGTATCATGGCTAATTTTGCCGTCGACGCTATCAGTTTGATAACCAGCCGCAGCACCAACAAAAAACTCAACTTCAGCAGCATTTACGCTGCTGACGAGCAACCCTGAACATAATACACCGGCTAGTATTGTTTTAATTTTCATAACAAACCTCACTAATGACTTCTCTATTTCACGTCGTAATCGACGTTGAGGTTAGATTACTCATTGGGAACACGATGAAAAAGTGCCTATTGCCAGCCAGTTTGTATTAAATAATGAGACAGTAATACCAATCAGTATAAGAAGTTGATCTACTCAGAGTGTTTCTGGCGAACTAATTCAAGGCGGATATAGAACACAATGGTTGTTCCCTTATGAGTTTATTCAACGCAGAAGTAGGAAGCCAAAAACACTCCTTACAGGCGAGTTTTAGCGGCTTTGATGCTGCGTTAATGAACTTGAACGTAGAATAACTATGTCCTTCATTTATTGCCTTACCTCAAAGCAGCTAAATTCTCGCTGAGCGATCAAATCTTTATACTGATTGGTATAACAAATCATAGTTATAAATTAGTCTTGTCCGCTAGGGTAAAAACTCCGAGGATATAGCGCTTTGGAGAAACATCAGTTCAACGGGATAAACGCAAGGCGACTGGCTATTAGGGGCTGTTGATCTTTCACGGTTGTTTTTGCCGCAGTTTATTGGCTATTTTGACAAGGCGGAGGCTATGCCGTTTAGTTATTCTCCACAAATAGTCTACAACACAGTAAAAATAGCCAAGAAACGCGGCCCTTTGGGTTCGCTTCAATGCTTCTATTACGGTGTTATGAGCTTTTCACTTAGCCAGCTAAGCTTTATCGCTCAAGCCTTGTATTAGAAGCATTGAATTCGAACAAAAACTAAGCTCGAAAGATCAACAGCCCCTAGTGACTATGTCCTTGAGACAAGTTAATCATTATCACTCCTGCGGCCACTAGCCCCATGCCAACCCAAGCAGTTAAATCCAAATGTTGACGATAAAACAGCGCGGATAGTAATGTGACGGTGACAATAGCCAGACCCGCCCATAACGCATGCACCACTCCAACCGGCATGCCTTTCATCGCTTGGCCTAGAAAGATAAATGCCGTCAAATGGCCCAGTATGACCATAGCAGCAGGCAACGGCTTGCTAAAACCATCAGTCGCTTTTAGCGCCACATGAGATAAAGCTTCAGCCATGACACCCAGTAATAGAAAAATCCAACTCATAATGTAAGCCTTAAATCTAAAGTAAGCGGCGGGAATCCCCGCAGTAAAAATGGGGACACTGATTTTATTGCGAGTATTATATTAATAATCAATCAGGTAATAATCGGGTGAAATGGTAAATCACTTTTGCTATTGAGTAATAAAGCAAGAAGCCCAAACGTATTCAGGCTCGACCTCTTTAAAGTCTAAGGCGATAACTTTTCGAGAAATAGTCATCAGTGCGGAAAAGGACTCACAATGAGGGCGAAAAGAAGTTTAGAAAGGTGTAAACAATTAGCAAACGCTAAGAAGGTGCCTGAAAAGTTAACATCACCGAACAACCAAAGTGCATGTATAGCACAACGATCTCTGTCGCCCTTAAATAACGATTTAATGTCTCAAGGACGGCCAGCACCAAGCCTACACTTCGATTATTACTATTTGGTAAAAGTAATTTGCCTTTTAAGCCAATTGTTCCAAATACGATGGTAACTATAATGAGCCCCATCTTAAGTCCTAAGGAAGAGCATTCTTTTTGAACGCTCAAGCCCTAAGGCAATTGTCAAAAGTATTACAGCACCGATTACGGTGCACAGAGGAACTATTATGTCTCGTATTGTTATTGTTGGTGGCGGCGCTGCTGGTCTTGAAATCGCTAGTCTCTTAGGACGTTCTGTCAATCGTCAAGATGAAGTCGTCCTTGTCGAAGGGGAAACTCACCATTACTGGAAGCCTCGTTTCCATGAGATTGCTGCGGGAACTTTTGATAGCGACCTCGACAGCCTTTGCTATTTTAGTCATGGCGCTAAGAATGGTTACATGCATTATCAAGCGTGGATGATAGACATCAACCGACAAGATAAACAGCTCGTGGTGCGTAAGCCTAACGGTGAAGCAGATACTATTGAATATGATTACTTAGTGATTGCTATCGGCGCCATTAGCAACGATTTTGCGACTCAAGGTGCTAAAGAGCACTGCCTGTTTCTCGACACTCCAGAGCAAGCTCGAGATAGTTGGCACCAGATAAGCACCCTGTTACGCTCAGGCCAAGAGCGCACCATTAATATCGTCGGTGCAGGCGCTACCGGTCTTGAACTCGCTGCTGAGTTAGCGAAAGTAAGTGCAAAATTGGCGAAAAACCCTTATGCCGCCAAACTAAACATCAACCTGATAGAAGCTGCTGACAGGGTATTACCTAATAGTCCACAGAAAATGTCAGATCTAGCTCAATCACGACTTGAGCAGTACCAGGTCAACATCATGCTCAACACTCGTATCGCCAGTGTTGAAGCTTCGCGCATGACCACTGTCGATGGCAAAATATTAACCGCTGATGTCCAGTTTTGGGCTGCTGGAATTAAAGCGCCCGATTGGCTTAAAAACATCGGTGGTTTGCAGAGTAATAACGCGAATCAGTTGGTCGTTGAGCAAACACTGGCTACAACAGCTGATGCATCAATTTTCTCCCTAGGTGATTGCGCCGCAATCCCTCAGGCAGATGGTACTCAAGTCCCACCAAAAGCACAGGCTGCTAATCGCGCCGCAGTGCATTTAGCAAAGAACTTGGTGGCGCATTTAGAGGGCAAAGCGCTGAAACCTTTCGTCTACAAGGATGGCGGAATGGTCGTTGCAATTGGGCATAACTTTGCCATCAGCACCCTGATGAATGACAGATTAGTGTTAAAAGGCCGCTTAGTTCGCCGCCTGTACGATACGATTTTCCGCCTGCATCAAAAAACGGTCAGTGGCCTGTTTACCATGTCACGACTGATTATCATCAAGCGCTTAAAATGTATGTTTAAGCCAGCTTAAACTACGCAACATCCCCTGACTCGAAAGGTGCTTCAGGTCAGGGGAGCATTAAACATACAAGAAAGGAGGCAAGCGCCTCCTTTTTATGCTTCTACCAATCGGTAGAAGGATTTGATCTACTCAGAGTGTTTTTGGCGAACTCATTCAAGGTAGGCTAATCCATATTAAAAGCTAAGTGTCACCTGCTCGTTGGCTGCCAGAGGACGATCGAAACCAATATGCGATGCAGCTGCGGCATCATCAGACATGGGTTTGAAGTTCGGTTGACTCGAAAATGCTGACTGCCACTCGATCAAGTTTATGTCATCAACATAAATCGACTCACTTGATTGGCTTAGGTTTTCAAATTCAACTAATACGCGGATACTACGATAACCAATCCGAGGTGAATTAAATTGTGCCTCAATGTTTTGCCATTGTGCATTTTCGCCAGATAGAAGCTGACTACTTATCAAGTGTTTTTCACCCTGCTGTAATGCCGTGTCTAATTTTTCTCGCGTCTTGCGCCCCTGCCAATAAAGATTCACCTTAGTATTTTGAGGCGCTTTGATATTCAAGGCTAAGGTCATCGGGCTGCTAGAGTTATAAACTCGACGAAAATTAGTCATACCTATGGTTGCAGTCGCCTTGGCTGGTAATCTTGCTTCGAGCGCATATTGGCCACTACTTGCCTCTGCAGTGGTTATTTCAAACGGTGATTGGTCGAGATCCCAACCACGCTCTGCGGTATTAAACAGCGCAAAGCTTTCAAAATCAGAACCATTAACCAGATTTTTGCCAACGCGATACTTTATCCCCGTCTTGTTACTTTCGACACGCTTAAGTTGCTGACTCCAATCACTGTTATAGAGATCAAATACACTCTGCTTTGCCAACGGCTTTATCGTTAACATCCCAGGTTGGCGCGATGGAGAGTGACGCGTAATCACCCCATGCCCACCTGAGACTTGAATGTCGACACCGCGCTTTTTAGATAGTGTACTCAAGCGTTTTAGTACCGTATAGCGCTGCGCACCCGTCGCGGGCGTCGGCTTATAGCCTTTCAAATAAACAGGGACAATTTCAGCACGGTGAAAAACATCACCGTCCATCCACACATTTAACATAAAAGAATAGGGTGTCGCGTAAAAATACTGATCGAAGATGAAATTCCCCATTGAGTAAGCAATTAATTTGTCATTGTAGATCTCAAAACCTTGAGTGACATGGGGATGATGCCCAACGGCTAAATCCGCACCGCTATCAATGGCTAACTTTAGTTTTTGCTCCAAAACCATTGTCGGCTCAGCGCTATATTCCAATCCACCATGATACTGCACCACGGTCGTTCTGCTTGCCGAAGCCTCTTGCGCGACTGACGCTTGAATATTGTCCTCAGAACCGAAAGCGGCGCCACCTTTTTTAAGCGAAGCGGTTTGATTTGGTGTGAAATTTCCCTGCCACCCCACGTAACCTAAAAATGAAAACGGGTTACCGTTGAGCGTGGTTCGGTAAGCGGCTAATGCGTCAGCTTGATCTTTGCCTGCACCGGCATAAGCCAGAGGGCTTTGTGCAAGATAAGCAAGTGTTGACTCCAGCCCTTCATCTAGATAGTCATAAGTATGATTGTTACCTAAGGTGACAAAATCGATCCCAGCCCATTCTAATGCCGCGAGGGTTTCCGGGGGCGAATAGAAGGTTACTGATTTTGGCGCGCGCTCTGCAGGTTTATGAGCGGCGATCTGCGTTTCCAAATTAACCGAGGCGAGATCAGCCAAGCTTAAATAGGGCTTAACATGTTGAACTATCGATCTCGTGTCTTCAGTTTTACTCTCTGCGTTAATAATCACTGCGTTATTAAAACGCGGTTTTGCATAACGACGACCCATCATCACATCGCCACCGAAGGTGAGCAATGTACGACCTGCTTTTTCCGCCACCAATTGGATATCACCAATAGTGTTATTACTTGCGCCTAACTCATAATGGCTGAATGTTTGCAGCCCCTGATAGTGACCTTTCGCCTGCAACTTTAACAAGTAAGATTCCGCCGCCGCGACCTTAAGCTCATAGCGTCCTTCATTATCCGTTTGCACAAGTTGTTGACCGACCGATACCTGCGCCAGTGCAATCGGCCTATGAGCCTCAGTAAACACTCGCCCTTTTAGGGTTATCAAGTCTGCCGCAGTTGCGACATTGGCCGAGAGCAGAAATACGCTGCAGCAGATCAGTTTGAAGGTCATATGTTAGTCACCCAAAGGTAAATGAATCGTTAAATATATCCGATTAAAGCGAGCTACACACCGCAAATAATCAGCCAAGTTCATAACGTTAGGTTATGAAGTAAAAAGGGAAATATCACGCTATAGACACTGTCTATAGTTTAAGCAACCTTCTGTCTTAGCCAAGCAATATAAAACTTGCTAACGTAAACAAACTAGACAAATGAGGCAGCCGACATGGAACATCAATTACAGCATTTCAGTGTAGATAAAAACGAGCAGCAATTAGCATTGGACGAGGTAAATAGCGATAAAAAACCAACAGATACTTGGACTAACGAGTATTTAGCCGATGAATCTTGCTATGTGCTCGGTTACAACTAGCGCCTAAATAACCAACACTAAAATCAACGCCTTTAAAGAAAGGCGCTATTTCACAACTCGGCCCCCAAGCAAGCCCGTATATTGGCCTTGGTTGATGGCCAGCTTTCCGTTTATAACAACGTAATCAACTCCACTAGACAAGCGGTTCCAGTGAGCAAAGTCAGCCTCATCACGTAATCGCTCAGAATCAAAAATAACGATATCTGCAAAATAGCCGGTTTGTAATAAACCTCGCTTATCCAGCTTCAATATTGCGGCTGTCTTACTGCTACTTTGCTGAATAAACTGCGGCAAGGTTAGCAAAGATTTTTGCTGCACATACTCACGATATTTCTTAGGGAAGCTGGCATACTTTCGAGGATGACCATCGGTGCCATCCGATGAGGTAACGACCCAAGGCTGCACCATAAATCGCTCTATATCTGCCGGTGACATGTTAAAAGATGCCACTCGAATTCGGCTACCCTTGACCAATTCCAGCACGGTCTCTGCTGCCGTTTTTTGATACTTAGCAGCGATCTCTTTTAGCGTCTCCCCCTCTAAAGACTCATCTTCTGCTGCGGTGATAAGTAGTGAATCGGGTCCACCCCTACGCCTAATATTCTCTTCAATTTCACTGATAATTTGCGCTCGCTTTGAAGGGTCTTCGAGTCGACTTAAAAAATGAGAACGTGAATCGGCCATCACCCACTTTGGCACCACAGCACTCTTAAGGTTGGTACCTGAGGCTCGCCATGGATATTGGTCAGCTGAGATACTGCTACCCGATTGCTGCGCCGCATTAATCAATTTGATGACATCTTTACTTTGCCCCCAAACATCTTTTCCTAAGGCTTTTATATGGGCAATATGTAGATGGATATCCGCAGCGTTGGTAATCTTAATGGCTTCCTCTATCGCCGCTGTAAAACCGATATTAAAGGTACTTTCATCCCGTAAGTGGGTATCGTAAATGCCATCATATTTTGCTGCGACTTTCGCCAATGCAATCACTTCTTCGGCGTCGGCATACACACCCGGAACATAATACAATCCGCTCGATAGCCCCACCGCCCCCTGCTCCATCGCTTGCGTTAACAACATTTGCATTTGAGCTATCTCAGCCTTAGTGGCATAGCGCTCAGCTAAACCCATTACTGCCCTACGAATATAGCCATGGCCCGCAAGTAATGCGGTATTGGTACCGATACCATTTTTAGTAAGCTGCATGCTTAATCGTTGAATGTCGGCACGACCATCGCCGTCGTTACCGTTGACCACAGTTGTAACACCTTGATAGAGATAGTTGAGGTTGGCTTTTTTATCCTCACTCAGTAACTGTTCAATGCTATGGGTATGTGGATCAATAAACCCAGGACTCACGACAGAGTTTTTAGCATCAATCCTTTGCTTAGCAACGTACTTCACTTCGCCCAGCGGACTGATACCGCAAATTTTATCGCCGCAAATGGCTATATCTAACGCTCTTTGCGCTGAACCATCACCAATATGCACGCGCTTACCACTGATTAATAGATCGACCTCTTGTGGTTCCACAGCAATGGAACTGAGCGACACGCATAGTAAACTGGCAACTAATGACAATTGTTTCATTTCAGCGACTTCCCTTTAAACTCACTCGGCGTTGTGGTGAGCATTTTTTGCATCAAACTGTCGCTAGCGACTACTGCAAGCTTCTTAATTACCGCTCTATCGGTATTGTCACCCATCTCATAGGTGATCCCATGAACCCCATATTCATCAGCAATAAACTGCTTAAAGATCCCCTTGTCTGAATTGTGTCCAGGCTGCTCGCGGATCACAAAGGGCGACACGGTCTCTCTCAACTCCGCAAGCCAGCTTTCAACCAACAACGGCGGGTTTAAACCATAATCAGAAGGCATGGTGTAAAAAATATCTTTCTTGGTTGAGTGGAAATCAACGGCAAATACGATCTTGCCGCCGCTCTGAGTGATGGCCTTAAGCTTATCGCGCACCAATCTCGACTCTACCTGCTTAAATGCTTTCCAATCACGGTTAAGATCCACACCATTTGCATTGTGTCTCCAATTACCTAAGGCCACACCGTCTGGGTTTAAGTCTGGCACGATCAATATATTGAATCGCTGCATAAAGCGGGCTGATAATTGGCTATCAGCAATCAAGTTATTAACGAATGGAAATAGCGCTAAAGCACCGGTGACTTCAGGCGGGTGTTGACGTCCGAGAACAACTATCCACTCATCTCCCTCGCCTGTGACCTCAAGCGCACCAATATCTCGGAGTTGTGTTGATTGGCCCAGAGTGTAATGACGCACATTTGGCTGTTTAGCTAAGCTTTTCATCCATATGTCATAGTCTTTATTAGTGATTAACTCTTGGCCTGCAATAAACGTAGGCGTCGGGCTTACTGCAACCTTAAAGTGCAGCACATTATTACGCACTCGATACTTTAAAGGCTGCCAGTTAATACGGTTTTGACTGGCTTTAGGGGTATATCTTTGATGCCCACCTTGGTAACTGATTGATACCTCAACCTCCTTCTCTGTCGTAGAGGTGATCTTAAAAGCGTACCAAGGGCTATCATTAATAGGCTCATTTTCTGGGGTAATGCTGAGCTTGATTTTACCATCGACAATCTTGCAATCGTTAACTCTTGCATTCTCAAAGTTACTGCTGATCTTAAGATCTGGCCCGTCACAACGCGTTACCGGCTGGACTGAACTGCAGGCAATAACCACAAAGCTGAGAATAATAAAACTGATTTTATACAACATATTCAAAAACCTTAGCCATAGAGAGCGTTTGCTCTCTATGGTTTATTGTGTTTTAAGAGGTAGATTTAGAATGATTTACGAATATCGATATAGAAATAACGACCACGATTTGAATGAACACTAGAGAAGTAACCGAAGCTTTCATCTGCTATTGGTGGCTGCTCATCTGCAATGTTTTTCACTCCGAGTCGGATCCGAGTATCATCTAATAAACTGGCATCATTAAAGGTGTAATCAGCGTACATATTGACAGTAATCATACTGTCGATAGGCAGAGGTTCACCCTCGCTGGTCGCGGTACTGGTGTCAACGAAATCGCTAACATAGTTAGCCGTTACACCAGCACTCCAAGGCTGGAACTTCCAACGCACAGACGTATATGCACGCCATTCAGGTCTACCATTTTGCTTTATCAAATCATTGGCGCCTGCTACCACTTGTGACTGTGGTACCGAAGGGTCACCCGCTTCTTGTGCCGCCAATACTTCAGCTGTAATTGCGTCTGGTTCTTGATCAAACTTGATGAGGTGCGCGGCATTAAGATTAAAATCAAATTCACCGATGGCAGTCTCTAAACCATAAAAAACACTAAAATCTATACCCTCGATCTCTCTTGGGCTAAGGTTTTGGTACTGGTTTTGGATCTCAATCACTTCACCGTCAGCTCCACGGATAACCGCGGTATTGGTTGAGCCTTGAGAGCGTTTTAATGAGTCATAAAGTAGATGAGTCTGACTAGGTAATATGCCAACAACACCCTCTTGTTCGATATTCCACCAATCAAAAGTAAAGGTTAGGTTATCAAGGGGAGAGATGACCAAACCAAGTGACTTGTTAATATCATCTTCCGGTTCCAGGTTAGCATTACCAGAACGGATCTCGGTCATTGCATAGGATGAATCCGTGACGGGGTCATATCGTGTATTTGAACGTGAAACTCCTTGCTCAACAACTTGGGGCAGGTTGGGCGCTCTAAACCCACCAGAGTATGCGCCACGAAGCTGTAAACCATCCACTGGTACCCAAGATAGCGCCACCTTAGGTTTTAGCACATCACCCACATCAGAGAAGTTTTCATAACGTAACGCTAACTGTAGCTCTAAACTCTGCGCCCAGGACATATCCGCTAGGATTGGCGCTATTACTTCGCCGTATGCCGAAAACACATTACGGCTACCATCAGCATCAGGTGTTGGACTCGAGCCCAGCACACTACTACCTGATAGCACTTCGCCGCTATTTGGATCCGTAAGCGGATGACTACCATCAAGTAGAGGGTCACGGTCATCACTGTAAGTTTCACGTCGCCACTCTATACCACTGGCAAAGCCAACATCACCTGCGGGTAACTCAAACAGCTCTGCTGTCGAGACCTTAAAGTCGGCTAGCGCCAATGATGTTTCACTCTCTCGAGTAACATCTGTTGTGAATAGATCAATCACCGCTTGTGGGTTAGGTGTGCCATCACCACTATTGATATTATTAATATCACCACCATTAAAAATGTCATACGCACTGCTCATTTCAGTACTATTAACGGCTCTAACAAATTTGTTGGCATCAATACGATTGCGCGCGGTATCTAAGGTATTGGCTTCTGAATATAGTAGTCCGGTTTCCCAGTCCCAATCTCCCGCGTATCCGGTTAAACCCGTTAGTAATCTAAAGCTAGTATCTTCTACTTCAATGTCTCTGCCACCCGCATCGATTGGACGGTAACTACGTACAGTCACCTCCTCTCCGAATGGATTGTAATAAGCGTCTTCAGCAATGGTGAAACGCTGTGCAGTCAAATTACCCGATTGTTCACGAACACGGTTTGAGTCCGCTTTGTAGTAGATAGCCTCGCCAAAAAGCTCTAAATCTTCATTTATTTCATGGGTTAGATAACTATAGAAGTTAAGGCGTTTTACATCGGACGTCATCGATTGATCTGCCGCCCTGTCATATCTCATGTCTCGCGGAAGGCTGCCTTTATCGGCACAAAGACCATTTTCTAACTGCTGAACACAACCATCCATAGTGTCTGGTTGAATATGAAATTTGCCTAAAGAGCTAGAGGAAAATGAGCCCCAAGGTGTGCTGCTACTTCTGTTATCGAGTTGAGTGTCACCGACAAACTCTTCTGGTAATCCAGGGTACTCACGTCTATCTTGCGACTTAGAATAATCACGCTCACTTGCATCCATACCATTACGATCGTAATAGCCTAGTGACATTGTCATGTGCGTTTTATCTTCGTTAAAACTAAAGCCTGTTGCACCATTGATAGTCACCTGATCTAGATCAGTTCCCTCAGAGCTACCATAGTTAACACTCACATTGGTGCCTTCAAAATCACTTTTCAAGACATAGTTAACCACGCCTGCTACCGCATCAGAACCATAAACAGCAGCGGCACCATCGCGCAACACTTCTAAACGCTTAAGCCCTTTCACAGGTAGTGTATTCGCGTTCACTGTTGCAACAGGGACATAGTTTTCAGTCTGGGTTCCTGGGTGTAACACTAGCCGGCGACCGTTCAATAGGGTTAATGTGTTACCCGTTCCAAGGCCTCTTAAGTTAATTGACGATACATCACCACGCGCATCATTCACTCCACCAACGGCTCGCTCATTATTAAAAGCGACCTCACCAACTTGAGGTATTGATCGCAATAACTCATCAATTGTCGCGGCACCTGTAGCTTCAATATCATCTTCACTCAATACCGTGACGGGTAAAGTCCCTTCCGCCTCAGCTCGCTTAATGTTTGAACCTAAAACCTGAATACGTTCAACCGTTTCCTCTATTGCTGGCGGGGTCTCTTCTGCAAGTACAGGAGCAGCCAAAGTAGTTAGTAAACCTAGGGTTATAGAGTTAAGCGCAAAGTTGCGAATATCCTTATTTTTCATCATATCACCATTAATTATTTCTTATTATTCGGCTACCGCAAAACGCCATTCAATTCGGGACTATAGTGATGACAGTTTCTGCTGGCACATACAATTTACATTTTATAACCATCGTATAACCTTTGTTTATACCGTGTAAAATTTATGTTTAATACAAGCACATAAAATGGTGTTAAATTGTTGGGCAGATAATAAAAAGAGATATATTCCAATGGACAGTTTGAAAAAACCTGTGGTGTTACTATTCACCTTACTGAGCTTTGCTCTCTGCGCTTATGTTCACTTCACTGTAGAACCGACTTGGAAAGAGCAGCTCTATTCCTTTGCTACCCAAGAAAATGAAGCTGGAGCACTTTTTTATGAAGAGGACGGGGTAAAAAAACGCATTGAATCACTCACTCCCTATGCGAAATCACCGTTAACACAAGCGGCACTCAACCTCTACTCTAAGCCAGTCGATTTAGACCAACAATGGGTGACAAAGGACGGTTCAATCTACCTTTCCAAACCGAGCTTTCATCTCGGGTTTTGGTCGATATTCCCGGCATTTTTGGCTATCTTTCTATGCCTTGTCACCAAAGAACCGCTTATCGCGTTAATGAGCGGTATTATATCTGGCGCCCTATTACTGGGTAAGTTTGACCTTATCGATGCCATCATAATACCGAGCCTGGCAACCGAGAGTGCTGCAGGTATCTTGTTGTTATATCTATGGTTACTAGGTGGCTTGATGGGGGTATGGTCAAAAACTGGGGCGGCGCAAGCGTTTGCCGACCATATGACAGAGCATTATGTTAGCGGGCCCAGATCAGCCAAATTAGTCGCTTGGTTTTTAGGCGTGATCTTCTTTCAAGGCGGAACCGTCAGCACTGTATTAGTCGGTACGACCGTTAAGCCACTTGCCGATAAGGCTAATGTGAGCCATGAAGAGATGGCGTATATCGTCGACTCTACGGCGTCACCGATTGCTTCGGTTATCGCCTTCAACGCTTGGCCTGCTTATGTTCAAGCGCTTATTTTTGTACCCGGTGTGGCCTTTTTAGCGACCGCACAAGACAGAATCAACTTCTTCTTTTCCAGTATCCCTTTTAGCTTTTACGGCATTATCGCGGTATTGGGTACCTTACTTTTGAGCCTGAATATCATGACTTTTTCAGGAAAAAGGCTGCGCCAAGCCCGACTCCGCGCGATAAAGACTGGTCAGCTTGATGCCCCAACGGCTCGACCAATGAGCGCAGAAGAGCTGTCTAAGCCCAGTGTTCCTACAGGATATAAATCGAGTATGCTGGAATTCATATTGCCATTACTGCTGTTAATTGGCATCGCAATAACCACATTCCTAACGCTTGGTTCCCCCAAGGTCGCATGGGCATTTGCCGCTGCACTCCTATTAAGTGTCTTGATCGCCTTAGCTAAAAATATGTCCATTCACGATCTTATCGACGGTTTCAATCAAGGCGTAAAAGGAGTCGTACTCGGGTCTGTTATCTTAATGCTCGCCGTTATTATTGGATTACTAAGCCGGCAAGTGGGCGGCGGGCTGTACCTTATCGATTTTCTCGGTGAAGGAATGCCTTATTGGTGTCTGCCCATTTTCTTGCAAGTGTTAACCATGGTTATCGCATTTTCGACAGGCACAAGCTGGGGCACCTACGCCATTGCCTTTCCATTAGCTATGCCGCTCGCTTGGTCTATTGCCATGAGTAGTGGAATTGATAACCCAGAGATCTATATGATGATCTGCTTTGCCACTGTGCTCAATGGCAGTGTTTGCGGCGATCAATGTTCGCCGATCTCAGATACCACGATATTAAGTTCGATGACGACCGGTTGCGATTTAATGGATCATGTTAAATCACAAATTTACCCCGCCAGCCTAGCTGCTGTGCTGGCTGCCATTTTGTGGACTCTGTCTGCACTGATTTTCGCCTAACTTTAACGAGGCTTTATGAGATTACGTCATATAGAGATTTTTCACGCAATTTATACCACCGGCTCGATAACCAATGCTGCGCAGTTTTTACATGTGTCACAACCTTCGGTGAGTAAGGTGTTAGCCCATGCTGAAATGCAGCTGGGGTTCTCACTATTTCAACGACAGAAGGGACGCCTCACGCCCACCAGCGAAGCACAAATGCTATTTAGCGAGGTCGATAAGGTATATAAGCAGATCCACTCGGTGCGTAATACGGCAGAAAATATCAGAAAAAGTCGCAGCGGCAGCATAAGCATTGGCGTCACCCCTGCACTCGGGTTTGATTACTTACCGGAAACCGTGGCTGCATACCGGAAGTCACACCCCGACATCAACATCAATCTAGAGACCATACACAATGAAGATGTGCTACAAGCCTTGCTTGAGCACCGAATCGATTTCGCGCTGGTGTTCTCTCCACCACCACTCGCTGGAGTTAGCCAACATGTTATTTGTAACTCGGAGTTGGTGCTGATGTATCCAACCGGATCAGAGCACTCGTTTGCGGCAACCGTTCCCATTCAAGCGTTAGAAAACAAAGAGCTCATTGGGATTTGGGATAGTGGCCCTCTTGGCGATATTTTATGGAATCGCATAAACCAAGAGGCGATATCAGTTAACAGCAATATTCAGGTACAGACCTACTTCATTGCAGCCAGATTGGTGGCACAAAAGATGGGTGTCTGTGTGGTGGATGAATATACAGCGGCCGGAAACCTGAATGATGAAGTGTCGATGGCCAACTTTGAACCTCCACTTAACTTCAAATTATCGGCACTTCATTTAGAGAACAAAGCACTGTCTAACGTCGCAACCGCTTTTCTAGAAGCGTTGAGAAAAACAGCCGAAAAAGCAGAGGTATAACCTTTAGTTATGTTGCTGGTAATTGTTGGTATTTTCAACTCAAACAAGGATCGCTTAGCTTTAAGTTATGTACTAAAACACACTTAAGGCTACTATGAATATAACAGCGCCGTATCTACTCTTCTTGGGCGATGCAACCGATAAGCTCTCGATCAAAATGGCTCAAGGCGTCGCCGATTGGCGTCCTGATTTGTGTGTTGGTCAACTTAGGCTTCCTGGTTGCGAGGTGTCTACAAACTTGCCCGACATGAGCATTCAAGATGCCCATGCAAAAGGGGCAAAGACCTTTGTTCTTGGATTTGCTAACAGTGGCGGCACTATCGATCCCAGTTGGGTTCCCTACATTATTGAAGCGCTCAATGCAGGGCTTAATATCGTTAGTGGCCTACATGATAAATTGACGGATATCGCTGAAATTAGGCAAGCAGCCGCAGCAAAAGGGCTGCAACTTATCGATATACGTCACCCTCAACAAAAATTCAAAACCGCTAATGGCGTAAGTCGCTCAGGAAAACGGTTACTCACCGTTGGTACTGACTGCTCAGTGGGTAAAATGTATACCTCCCTTGCCCTAGAAAAAGCGATGAAACAGCATGGTTTTGATGTTGATTTCAGGGCTACCGGTCAATGCGGGATCTTAATTGCTGGTAGCGGGGTTGCAATTGACTGCGTCGTTGCAGATTTCATCGCTGGTGCCAGTGAAAGCTTGAGCCCTGCAAATGAGCCTCTGCACTGGGATATCATTGAAGGCCAAGGTTCACTGTCACACCCTGCATTTGCTGGTGTTAGTTTAGGTTTACTTCATGGCGCTCAACCCGACGCACTGGTCATTTGTCATGCCTTAGGTAGAAGTTCGATGCGCGGCCTAAGCCACTGTTTACCGCCTTCAATCAGCGACACCATTGCGATGAACTTAGCGGCGGCTAAGCTTACCAACCCTGACTGCTCCATTGCGGGCATAGCAATTAACACGTCAAGTGTTGATGAAGAGGAAGCCTTGCTGATCTGTGAACGCATCACAGCTGAGTTTAAACTGCCTTGTGTCGACCCACTGCGCCACGGCGTGGATATGATTATCGAGCGCTTATCATGAAGCTATCCTATCAATTAGTTGAACAATCATGGCCGTTGGCGAAAGAGTTTAGGATCTCTCGCGGCGCCAAGACACAGGCCAACGTGCTACTACTCGCGCTCTCAGATGGTGAACATGTTGCGTGGGGAGAATCCGTTCCCTATGCTCGTTACGGTGAAACACTCACTTCGGTTTCACAGCAAATTGAGCGCATCATGCCGCTTCTGTCGAGCCAAACGAGTGGCGAACAATTAAACCAGATGATGCCTGCTGGCGCGGCACGTAACTTAGTCGATTGTGCGCTTTGGGATTTACGCGCTAAAAAAGCTAACGCCTCTGTAGCGACTTTACTGGGGCTAACACCTGCATCAACAGTGATCACCGCACAGACCCTTAGCATAGACACCAAAGAGCGCATGGCGGCTGAAGCCCGAACGATTGGCAACGCTCAACTGATAAAAATTAAGCTAGATGAGCATGACATCATCGAAAAAATGGAGCAGATCCACCTTGCAGCGCCACAAAGCCAATTCATTATCGATGCCAATGAAGCCTGGAGTTTTGAAACCTTAATCCAGGTATTACCTGCACTCGCAAAGCTCAATGTGGCACTCATTGAGCAACCGTTACCCAGCAACAACGACACCGACTTAGCGACTCTATCTTCACCGATACCGATTTGCGCCGATGAATCCTGTCATGTCAGTGCTGATCTAGCCAAATTAAAAGGAAAGTACCAAGCAATAAATATCAAACTGGATAAAGCCGGTGGTTTAACTGAAGCGGTAAAACTAATGCAAGCTGCGACTGAACAAGGTTTTATCATTATGACAGGTTGTATGGTCGGCACATCGTTGGCGATGGCCCCCGCCTACCTTCTCTCTGGCGCATCCTCTTTTGTCGATCTTGATGGACCACTGCTCATTGCTAAAGATAGAGATAACGGCTTTACCTTTGCTGATGGCCAAATGCAACCTCACTCAAGTGCTTTTTGGGGCGGTGAAAACAATCAAACTAATGTTGAGCTAGCAAGGTTATTTACGTCTTAACACTTACACGTCATCCCCTAGCGTCTAAGTCCTGTTTATAGACACTGTTGTGCCACGCTTAATTGGGCACAACAGCTTATCTTTCTGTTAGTCGCGAGCTGGTAACAACGCTCTGTAAGTCTTGCCACTCAAACACCGATCTGATTTAATCATTGTCGTTACTGATAATTGAAGATAACAACCATCAATAAAACAAAAAACCAGGCAAGGCGACTCAATACGCCTCCCCAGCAGTCAAAAAAAACGTTAGCGATCATGCTAATGCTGTTGCTGTGCCAGTTTTTTGTAATGAGCTCAGCCTATTCGGTGCAATACCCTAATGGTAAACATCCAATGGGGAGCAGCGTAAGTCACCACCATAGTCATGAATCAGCCCACTCTCATGATGCTCCAATGCCAACGTCTTTTAATGCCACCGAATCTATTGTCGATCTTGTCGAAAGCTCTACAGCTTTAATGACCGAAACTGGTGAACATGACCATAACAATCATTCACACACACCATCGCATCCGCCTGTAGAGTCACGTTTCAGCAGTGAGTTTTATCTGGCAGATACCATAGACGATAACGACGTACCGTTTAGAAACCACAGATACGCACCACCCAACCCACCGCCATACCACTAATTGTTTTTCCCTTGCGCGCCATGTCCGCGCAAATAATATTAATGCACACCTGCCACAGTTCGATTCAGGCTTGAGTGACTGCGCATAATAAATAATTGGAGTATCTGTAATGAGCCAAACTTTGGCTAAACCAATGGCGAATACCCTTCGGCTATTGGTGATTTTTTTGGGTTTTTTTGCCTCTTTCTCTCTATTTGCCCACGGTGTCGATGAGAGCACCAAGCAATTTTTAGCCGCAAACCAAGGGGTATCAATTCTGCCCTTTATCTATATCGGCGCTAAGCACATGGTCACCGGCTATGACCATCTACTGTTTTTAGTAGGGGTGATTTTCTTTCTCTATCGCACCAAAGATGTGTTGCTATATGTCAGCTTGTTTACCATAGGTCACAGCATTACCTTGCTATACGGCGTCTTCAATGACATCCAAGTGAACCCCTATATTATTGATGCAATTATCGGTTTTTCAATTGTCTATAAAGGCTTTGATAACTTAGGTGGCTTTCAACGTATCTTCGGCCACCAGCCCAACACCAAGGCGGCAGTGATGATCTTTGGCTTGTTTCACGGCTTCGGTTTAGCCACCAAGATCCAAGAGTTTGACCTACCCCAAGAGGGACTCATGGCCAATATTATCGCCTTTAATGTCGGCGTCGAAATTGGTCAATTCTTAGCGTTAGGTATGGTGCTTATCTTAATGAGTTTCTGGCGTAGACATAAAAGCTTCCTGCAGTTTTCGACCGCAGCAAACACCTTACTGATGAGTGGCGGCTTGATGCTAGTGGGCTACCAGCTTAGCGGCTATTTCCTTAGTTAGCTCAGTCATAGACCATCATAGCCACTTAGCTTCATGCGATTCGCGAGATAAATAATTTTAGGAACAACAATGAAAAACCAACCAGAGAGCAACACCATAGATATCCCAGTTCACTCCAATATCACTTTGCTAAAAGCGAGCATTGCCGCTACCGTTATTGCCGCGGTGGTGCTAGTCACTGCAATTTTACCCGCAGAGTACAACATAGACCCTACAGGTCTTGGCAAGTCACTCGGCTTAACCAAAATAGCGACGGCGGCAGAAGCCAGCCTCCCCAGTGACAAACCGATGACAAATATCATGGCAACTACCGATGCTATCATCATAGCTCAAGCGCCTGCTGTTGCTGAGATTAAAGACCTTAGAGCCAAGGTTGAGGGGCTACGCCAAGACACTGTTGAGATAGTGATCGCTGCAGGTAAAGGGCTGGAGTACAAACTGCTACTCAATGAGGGAGAGCACCTAGAGTATGAATGGCGCACCGACGGCCAACCGCTGTATTTTGATTTTCACGGTGAGCCTCAAGGTGACAAAACAGGCTTTTATGAAAGTTTTACTATCACCACATCCGATCAAGTGAAGGGCACATTAACCACACCATTTGCGGGATCTCACGGTTGGTACTGGAAGAATAAAACCGACGAGCCGATTACAGTGACACTCTCAACCAAAGGTGCCTATCTAATTAAAGGCTAACCAGAATTTTGAGCAATAAAAAGCCCGCTACGATTGACCACGTTGCGGGCTTATATTGTCATAAGTCAAAGCGTGTTATTGGATAGACTTGTTGTCAGTCTCTTTATCTTCAACTTTAGCGAACGTGAGAATCTTCTGCTCTATCGCTTCTTTTTCGGTTTTATCTTTCAAGCGATAGATTCGCTTTATCTGCGCTTTCAGTAGTGGGTCCTGCGGAGTTGATACCGTATCAAAGCCAACCTCAACTTTACCTAAGGTTGATGTGACCAACAGCCCTTGTGTAAAATTCAAATTGTTCAAGCCACCACTCAGTACCAATAAGTAACTTTCTCGCGGTATAGAGTTAACGATTACCGTATATTTGTCGACCTCTTCCCAGCCATCCATTCGAAAGTTATCAATTGAATTAACTCGCTCTAACTCGGGAAAATTATATAGTGCTTCATGCTCCTTTGCCTTTTCTGTTGCTGCACAGCCAACTAAAGTAAGTGCAAAGCCTAGCATAACGATATTCCATATCTTCATGATTATCTCCTTATGATGAAGAACTTAAACCTAGCAGCAAACAGTAATTCTTGCAAACATCACTAATTACTGAACTAAGTAGTCGCTCGTCGCCCCTGTATCAATAGCAAGATAAAATACAGCCCACCGACAACTGACACCACAGTTCCAGCGGCAACTTGCGAAGGATAGACTACATTTTGTCCTATCCAATCCGATAGCACCATTAAGCCCGCGCCAATTATTGCGGCAGCTGGTAACTGCAATTGTACTTTTTTAGCGCCTAGAATTACCGCCATGTGCGGTGCTAGCAAACCAACAAATGCCACTGGCCCCATAGTGGCGGTCACCACACCACATAGCAATGCTACGCAGCAAAGTAACAACATAAAGGCTCTAGGCACATTTAATCCACGCGCCTTGGAAAATTCACGTCCGGTCGAGATTAACGTTAACCAGCGCGAAGTGGCAAGTGCAAAGGCAATCAGTCCTAACACACTAATGATTAACACCACTGCGGCGCTCGGCGATACCCGATAGGTTGAGCCTGCTAACCAACTCAAAATGGTGTAAGAGGTTTCATCACCACGAGCCAACGCAAATTGCACCATCGCATCAATCAGAGCCGTCAATGCGATACCGGTTAAGATCAGCATTGATGGTGCATAGCGATGACGTTTACCAAGCAAGAGCAATAAACCGAGCACAGTCATACTGCCCAAAAATGCGATAGCTGGCGCAGCATCAAAAATATTCAGCCCGACAAAGATGCTACCCGCTACTAACGCGCACGTTGCGCCTGCTGAGATCCCTAAAATATCGGGGCTCGCTAGCGGGTTATAGATGAGTCGCTGCAATAACACCCCAGCAACAGCCAACCCAGATCCAGCTGCAACAGCAGTCATAATTCTTGGCCACTGGATCTGCCAGGAAAATGCATCTGGAATTGTCCATAACCACACCGTCGCGTCATTCACTGTCGATTTGGAAAACAGTAAAACCAAAGCAATCATGGCAAAAAGGCTCAACAACATACCTAGTAAAGTGTGCGCATTCATCTGAAATCGGCTTTTAGGTAATGAGAAAGATACCTGATCTTGCGCCCCCATTTTACGGCGCGTAAACCAAATAAGCGCAGGAGCACCGATTAGTGCGGCAGCAGTGCCAGAGGGCACTAAATCAAAGGTTAGTATGCTCATCGCAATCGCTAAGGCATCAGTTATCACGAGAACAGCCGCGCCAAGCAACATACTAAAACAAAGCTCATCACGCGGAGTGCGGGCACCTAATTGCCGTGCAATATTTGGCGCGAGTAGGCCAATAAAACTGATGACCCCCACAGCGGTGATAGAGGTTGCCACCAGCCATATGCCCAAAGTAAACAGCGCTAAAATAGCGGGGATAATATTCAAGCCCCTAGCGGCAGCACCGGCCTGCCCCATTCTGAGTAACGCCAGTATTCGCGGAGCCAACAGTAAAATAAGCACAGAGACACTCAATTTAGGTAACAACCATTGCACCTGTTGCCAACCGTTTTGAGCCAGATCGCCCGCGCCCCATATAAACAGGTTTTTAGCGTATTGATCGTTGAGTAAAATAACCGCCGTCGCGATAGCACCTAATAGAATATTGACCGCCATCCCCGCAAGTACCACAGGTAAACCTGATAGATTCCGCAGCCCAGCGATCAGAATCACTAACGCCAGTGTTAACATGGCGCCAACGGTCGCTGCCACCGACGCATATTGGCCCACAAGCGAGGGGAAAAACACATTAAGCAGCACTAACGCCAACCACGCACCAGATGCAGTACCCAGTGTCATCGGTGACACCAAAGGGTTTTGGGTCAATTGCTGCATTAAGCTGCCAACAAGACCCAGCATTGCGCCTACCATCACAGCCATCACTATGCGAGGCAGTTGTGATTCGGTAAACATAATCGCCTCAAAGTTTGTGGCTAATGCCTGTCTATCGACAAAATTTACCAACAAATACCACTGCTGCGACAGAGTCATTTGGGTATCGATTTGCGCTGAAATAGTGGCAAACGTTAGCAAAGTAAGCACGGTGAGGCTGTATCGTATAAAGGTACTACTAGGCATTACTGAGATGACTCTCTGGCTGGATTAATCGGTTTATCAGGGGCGATTTCGAGCAAACTTTCGGTCAACGCTTGCGCCATGTATTCAATCGACACCGCGCCGCCATAATTCCAAGCAGGCTTAACGCTATTCATTTTTTGATGACGAACAAAGGGCATAGCGTTCCACATGACACTGCCCTTCAACTGTGACTCTTGAGCAAAAGGCTCAAAATAGAGTGCAACACCATCATCAATGTTATGCAGCTCTTTGAGGCGTTTTTGCTTAACACCCCATTGTGTAGGTGCCTGCTCAATCGCTGGCTCAATACCTAATAAAGACAAGGCATATTGCGCAGTAGAGTTATCACCAAACTGATAGATTGAGGTGACACTCGCAAAACGAAAAGTGGTCACTTTGGGCAACTGTCCTAGGTATGCTGCCAACAAATTGGTTCGCATCTGTGCAATATTTTGCTGCATCTTAACCAATCTCAGCTCTGCCTGAGCTTCTTTACCAAGCGTCTGCGCAATTAACTTAAAGTTGTCAATTGCAGCCTGACTATTATCATGATGCTCGCTGTAGGTGTGATAAAACAAAACTGGTGCGATTTTTTCGAGTCGAGGCAATAGGTCCAGTTGCGGTGAAGCGATAATAATGACATCGGGTTTAAGCGATGCTAAACGCTGCAGATTAGGCTCTACCCGGCTGCCAATATCCAATACCGAATCTGGTACTTCTGGCTGCATGACCCACTCACGATAACCGCTGATATCAGGCATAGCGACGGGGATCACCCCAAGCGCTAAAACCTGTTCGGCAATATCCCAATTAAGTGTCGCGACTCGCTTTGGTGTTGCAGTTAACTGTTGTTCTCCCCGACTGTCTATTACCGTTTTAGCGACGACGGTCCCCGTAGCAAAGACCATGCTTGGCAACGACAGCAGCAGCACAAAGGTGACACGCTTTAGCATACAATAGCTACCTTATGGTTCTGCTGTGGATGGTCAATCAAGGTCACTGGCGTGGCATATAAATCTGTTAAGCGCTGCTCATCGAGTAACAGGTCGGCATCGCCACTAAAAGCAACCTTTCCCGCTTTTAACGCGACGATTTGAGTCGCAAAGCGCAGGGCAAGATTGAGATCATGTAAAATCACAATCACCCCTTTACCGGTACTCTTGTTAAGGTTACTCAGCAGTTCCATCAACTGATATTGATGATGAATATCGAGTGCAGAGGTGGGTTCATCCAATATTAATAACTCAGCTTGCTGAGCAAGCAACATCGCCACCCAAGTGCGCTGCCTTTCACCACCTGAGAGTTGATCGGCCAGCGTATCTTTAAATGCCGTGACCCCAGTTTCCTCCATCGCTTGCGCGATGATCTGCTCATCTTCTTTACGCCAACGGCCTAACGTACCACGCCAAGGGAAACGGCCTAAACGCACTAACTCTGCCACATTAAGCCCTGCCACCTCTGGCAGCTTTTGCGGTAAATAAGCCACGGTTCTTGCCAGCTCTTTAGCGCTATAGTACTTAATGGGTTGGCCAGCTAGCGTCACCTCGCCCTCTTCTGGGTTGAATTGGTTTGCCAGCAGATTAACCAGAGTGGATTTTCCTGAGCCGTTATGTCCCAGCACCACAGTCAAAGCATGTGGATCGATATTAAGTGACTCTATATCTAGAATGGTGCGTTGATCTCGAATGACTTTGACCTGCGTCAATTGGTACATGATTTACTCTTTTGTTTAAGCCGCGGACAATTCGCGCACTTTGTGCCAGCTGTTGTTTTGTAAACACAGCAACAACTAGTGCGATTCAATGACAATTTGTTGTCCAGCTTGGAAAGACATAATGACTGTATATGTATATCTGAAAAATTGAGTGCTTCTAGCCACAACTTAGCATGGCGGCGAATAAAATTATCACTCATTTTTGGATTAGAGCGCTGCATCTGTAACAGCTTAGCAAACAGTGCATCGGCGATCAGGTGCTCAGTAAAGCGGGGACGACAACGCACCCTTTGATCCAACTCCTTACGGTAATGTTCAAACAGTTGTGACAGCTGCTTTCCCGCTTGTTTGATCAAGCATTCATAATCACCGCTTGCACAATCGGTGCAGTTAAAGCGAAAACCAGCGACTAAACCATTGTCGTGGTGCTGCTGCATATTATTCAGATCCGGCAAAATACGCAGTTGATAGATAGCGGTAAGCGTTAGATAGAGCGGCTGCCAAGTGAGCAGATCCCAGCTTCGAGTTAGCCAATAACTTCTACCAGCTTCAGGTGACTGCTGCATCAAACTACTATGTAGAGACTTAATAACAGTGATATTGGATTGATTAGCTGAAATTAACTCCTGAGTGGGATCAGAGCCTTCGTCGACAAACTCCCCTTTTAGATAAGGGGAGATCTGCTGGCACTCTTGATAGATTTGCTTAAAAACAGCCTGACTCATTAATAGATTAACCTTAACAAATACAATGAAGAGATCTCATTGATTGAGATCTCTCGCTGATACCAACAACTAGAAGTTATACTTGAAGTTAAGCTCGATATTACGCTCCGCGCCATACCAACAATTCACTGTGTCATAGCAGGTATAGTACTCTTCATTAAAGAGGTTGTTTGCCACCAAGTTAACGCTGGCGCCAAGTAGGCTGCCACTGAGTTCGCTCAAGTCATAACCTAGCGACAGATCAACCAATGTGTATGCCTCAACGGTGTCAGTATTCATGGCATCTATCTGCATTTCGCCTACGTAACGTACCCCCCCACCAATACGCATCCCCGCTAACGCACCATCTTCAATAAAGTAGTTAGACCAAAGCGATGCCGCATGTTTTGGCACATAGATAGGACTCTTGCCTTGTAAACCATTGCCGCTATCTCTGGTGATCTCCATATCGATGTAAGTGTAGTTAAGCGCCACATCAAAGTTATCTGTCATGTACCAGTGACTTTCAAATTCAGCACCGCGCGATTCAATTTCACCAATCTGCAGTTTATCGCCCCAAGGGTCATTTGGATCCGCCATTAGCGCATCACTTTTCACTATATTAAATAGCGAAACCGCCATGGTCTTGCTTTGATCATCAGAGCTGTATTTAACCCCAAACTCTAGCTGTTCAGCGAGTTCAGGTTTGTAGGTCGAACCATCTTTTTTAGTTCCCGCTACTGGCTCGAAACTGGTGGCATAGCTGGCAAATGGAGAGAAACCACTCTCGAACTCGTACATGGCGCCGACACGGTAAGAGAAGTTGTCATGATCAGCGGCATTATTGGTGTCGCCATAGGAGTCAGAGTATTCACTTGATGAGCTGTAATCATCGAATCGGCCACCAGCAATGATAATCAAATTGTCGATACGCATTTGATCTTGGAAGTAGAGGCCGAGTTGCTCCACTTGCACATTATCTCGGGCATCGTAAGTCGAGTTCAGCGCATCACGCTCAATCATGTCGTTGTTTGGGTTAAAGATATTAAAATCACCAAACTGACTGGTGGTGCCAAATTCAGAATAAGCGGAAACACCATCAAGCTTTTGATAATCAAGACCGAACAACACGTTGTGCTCAACTTTTCCGGTACTGAATGAACCAGACAGTTGGTTATCTATGGTGTAACCCGTTGAGGTTTCATCGGTGCTATAGATATTTCTATCAAGCGATCCTGTTACAGGGTCAAAACCCGACTCTAAATGGTAAGTGTTTTCTTGATAGAGCTTGGCATCCATATAGCGGAAGTTCTGTAGGAACGACCAAGTATCATTGAAATCATGATTAACTTTATAGCCCGCTAGCAGGAACTCACGCTCGAACGTCGACCAGTTTTTGTCGCCCGCGAAGGTTGACGGGCTAGTGCTGCCAGCAGGGTTATCTGAAATCATACCTGAAGAGGGTAAAGATGAGTTCATCCCCATCGCAGGATCATTTTGGTAGTAAAGGTTAAAGTTGATGTAAGTGCTGTCAGAGACATTCCAATCTAATGACGGTGCAAACACAAAACGCTCTTCTTCGGTATGATCAACTTGACCATCTTTACTGCGTGCCAATGCAATAATGCGGTAGGAAAAATCGCTATCACCAATCTGCCCAGTAGTATCAATTGACGCTTCTACTAAATTATTTGTACCAGTGGCAAAATTGACTTCTGTGCTGTCGGTTGCTTGTGGTGTTTTGGCAATCATATTGACCATGCCACCTGGCGGCATTGAGCCGTAAAGTACAGAGGTCGGCCCTTTAAAGACTTCGACCTGCTCTAATGCGATTGGGTCAATTTGCGGCTGCAAGTTCCAACCGTTTAAGTACTGTAGTACCAAGCCATCATAGTAGCTTTGGTTAACGTCGAAGCCACGAATATTAAAGGTGTCATACATGGTGACCGCGCCACCTTTTTGTTCAGTCGTCACACCTGGTACATAGCGCAATGCTTGGTTAAGTGATTTAACCCCGCGCTCGCTTAGCAGTTCGCTGTCAATAACGGTTACACCTTGAGGTGTTTCCATCGGCGTCAGAGAGGTTTTAGTCGCCGTATTACGATAGGCTTGCCCTAATACAGTGATGGTCTCCATCGGCGGAATTTCAACCGTTAACTCCTCTGCATCCGCGGCAAGAACTTGCGATGAACAAAATAACGATGCGCTATAGCGGTAGCAACTACTGTTAAGTGAAAAGCCTTATTACCCTGAACTGAGACCATACTGTCCTCTATATACCCTAATGTGATCCCAAACATGTTCGACTTTGAACTATGGAATACTAATGAGAATGATTATCAAACGCGATGGTATAGTCTTTTTTGGCGCGATATTTAACAATTTGGTGCAAAAGAGGAAGAAATAAACAGGAAATTTAGTTTATGCGAAAGCTGTCACTATTTAGATTTTACGAACTCTGTCACTTAGCTTTTATCGGTAACCAGTACTCCATATGTTTAAGGTCGGTAATGGTTGAGGTGATCTTACCGTAGCTTTCGAGTTCGTAACCATCGAGGCTCACAAAGCCTGATTCCGGCAGCCAATCACAAATAAGCCATTCCACTAACTGAGAAAATTCGTTGACTGTGCCGCTGTATGCAACAACTGCATACTCTTGTGAAGGTATCGTCAGTGAGCAAAGCTTCTCTTCCGTCAATAACGTTTGCAAAGATTGTCGCTGCTCAGCGTCAAGCTCTAATCCAGCCCAATAGCGAATACTCTGTTGTTCAGTTTTGAGTGAGAGTGTATCAACCACTCCCAGCATATTGCCGGCCAATGGCAACACCCCATCAATAATGTCGAATAAACGCAACCAAGTATCTGGCACTATTGAGGAGAAATCTGGGGCGTCAGATAACACACCCTTTATCGGAGAGGATAGACCATACACAGTAAACGCCTGACGATGTTCAATATGAGTCTGTAAGAAGGTAGTATCTATTTTTTTGTTGGCGGTAAACTCTGGCCGTATCGCTATGGGGTTTCTAAGGCCGACACGTATGCCTCTGCGCTGATACTCTCTCGGACTCACACCAAATAGCTGCTTAAAAGAACGACTAAAGCTAACTTCTGAGTTAAACCCCAGTTCATAAGCGATATCTAGCATGCGTGATTGACCAGAGAGTACTTTGTCAGCCGCAATACTAAGCTTAAGCTCCCGCACATATTGCGCCACATTTAAGCCGGTTTGTTGCTGAAATATCCGCTGTAGTTGCCACCGTGAACATTGACTATGTTCCGCTATATCTTCCAGCGAAAGAGGTTGATCTAAATGTGTGTGGATAAAGTTCAATACCCGCTCAATGCGAGAGAAAGATGAACGTATTGCCATAATTCAGCCCCCAAGCGAGTTATTTAGATATCAATGAAGTAAGCTCAGTTACAACTTAACATAGTCTTAGCACTGATATAAATCTTAGCGTGAACATTTACCTAGGTAAATCAGTACAGGCACTCATGTCACAACCACAATAGCTAAACCTGCCACAGCGTATATTTCGCAGGCTAAGATGCATTCTTTTCATCTCTAGTACTAGTACCAATTGCATTTCTAAGGCCTCTGAGCCTAGCGCTCATCACTTTCAATTGTTGCCCATAAAAAATGCCGCGATAAAGCGGCATTCTTATAATATAACAAGGTAGAACTAGTCGCGTAAATGCGATGCGTGAAAACGCATATGCTGCTCAATAAAACTGGCGATGAAGTAGTAACTATGATCATATCCATCATGCATATTTAGCGTTAATGGATAACCACTCGCTTTAGCCGCAGCTTGTAGCATCTCAGGCTTTAGTTGCTCAACTAAAAAGTTATCGCCTTCGCCTTGATCAACCAATGCAGGCACAAATTCTGTTGCTTTACGCATTAATAAACTAGCATCGTATTCAGCCCAATTATTGGTATCGCGGCCAAGATACGCCGTCAGTGCTTTCTTACCCCAAGGGCAATTAACCGGATTACTGATTGGACTAAAAGCTGATACCGACTGGTAAGAAGCGGCATTACGCATAGCGATAACCAACGCTCCATGCCCGCCCATGGAATGACCAGCAATAGAGCGCTTGTCACTCACAGGGAACATAGATTCAATCAGTCTAGGCAGCTCATTAACCACGTAGTCATACATTTGATAATGGCGACTCCAAGGTGCTTGGGTTGCATTCACATAAAAACCTGCACCTTGACCTAAATCGTAACCATCATCATCAGCCACATCTTCGCCACGAGGGCTGGTATCAGGCGCAACAATCGCTATGCCCAATTCAGCGGCAATGGCTTGCACGCCAGCTTTTTGCATAAAGTTCTCGTCAGTACAGGTTAGGCCTGACAACCAATAAAGCACCGGCACTTTTTGACCATTTGATGCCTGAGGCGGTAAATAAATAGCGAATCGCATGGCACAGTTTAGCGACTCTGATTGGTGAGTATACTGCTTGTGCCAGCCACCAAAACTCTTATTTACACTGATATTTTCAATTGTCATTAATTACCGGTTCCTTAAAGGGTTACAAATTAGCCTGTCGACTAGTGCACAAAAACAGGCGCCCGCAGGCGCTTGTTAGCGAGTGCAAATAGTTACTTATCGAAATGGATAACAGTACGAATACTCTTACCTTCATGCATCAAGTCAAAGGCTTCATTGACTTGATCAAGACCCATGGTGTGAGTAATAAAGTCGTTTAGCTTAAACTCACCCGCCATGTAACGCTCTACATATTCAGGTAGCTCAGAACGTCCCTTAACACCACCAAATGCACTGCCTTTCCATACACGACCAGTCACTAACTGGAATGGTCGGGTTGAGATCTCTTGACCTGCACCGGCAACACCGATTACCACTGACTCGCCCCAACCTTTGTGACAGCATTCAAGTGCACTACGCATAACATGCACGTTGCCGATACATTCGAATGAGTAATCTACGCCGCCGTCAGTAAGCTCAACAATCACGTCTTGAATTGGCTTGTCGTAGTCTTTTGGATTGATGCAATCTGTCGCACCTAACTGACGTGCAAGCTCAAACTTACTTTCATTAATATCGATAGCAATAATGCGTGATGCTTTAGCCATCTGTGCGCCAATAACTGCCGACAGACCAATACCGCCCATACCGAATACAGCAACTGTCGCGCCCTCTTCAACCTTGGCGGTGTTCATTACTGCGCCCATACCAGTTGTGACACCACAACCTAATAAGCAAACCTCTTCTAGCGGTGCTTCTGGATTAACTTTAGCGAGCGAAATCTCAGGTAATACCGTGTATTCAGAGAATGTTGAAGTCCCCATGTAATGGAAGATATCAACCCCATCTTTAGAGAATCGCGTCGTACCATCCGGCATTAAGCCTTTACCTTGAGTTTCACGGATCTTCTGGCAAAGGTTAGTTTTGCCAGACTTACAGAATTTACATTCGCCACACTCTGGAGTGTAAAGCGGGATGACATGGTCACCGACTTGAACGCTAGTGACACCTTCACCGATAGACTCAACAATACCGCCACCTTCGTGACCTAAGATACATGGAAAGATCCCTTCTGGATCATCGCCAGACAATGTGAACGCATCGGTGTGGCAAACACCTGTCGCAATCATCTTGACGCGAACTTCACCTTTTTGCGGTGGCATAACATCTACCACTTCCATCGTCAGTGGTTCACCTACGGCCCAAGCCACTGCTGCTTTAGATTTAATAGTCTGTGCTGTCATCTGTAATACCTACTTTAATATAGAGTTGAAAACGGTCTTATTCAGTTCAATGCCGTCATGAATATGCGAGCATTATAGCGAGACACCCAAAAATGATAATCCCTCTAATATGCAATTAACTTTTACCGTCTGGTAATAATAGAGCTAATACTTACACTACTGTTACTACAACCTTGCTAGGGCCGTGATATGTCACTCCAAGCGCCCGCTTTAGCGCAACTGACTATCTTTGCTGCCTCTTCGATTAAATAAACTCACTTTTTTTTGCTGCTCATCCAACTCGCTTTGACAAGTCACACAAAAGCGTACACCTTGGATTGCCTGTCGACGCGCTTCAGGGATCGGAGCTTCGCACTCTTCGCAAAAAAACAGGCTCGCAGCCAAGGATAATTCACTTCGAATATGCGCAACGCCATCGGCGACGCTATTATCAATCTGATCTTGCACCGCACCATCGCGTGCCCAACCACCAGCCATATCGACTCCTCAATCCAGCACGTAATGCATGGCCCTTAAGACTTAACATGGCAAACGCGGCAGAGTTAAAGTTTAGAAGAACATGACCGAATTGCCATGCTGCTTAGATTGATTGAATTATACCCAGGCCATCGATAATGATAATCCAGTTAACGTGAAAGTTTCTTTTACCACACAGTAATAATTTGCCATGGATAGGCTAGATCACTTTGCATTTCAGCCAGAGTTGGTAATAATTGACGTCATTAGAGAGTGACAATAGTAGAGAGCGTATATGTTTAACTGGGAAGGCGTGAGTGAGTTTGTTGCGGTGGCAGAAACCGAAAGCTTCACTAAGGCCGCTGGGCGCTTAGGTATCTCTACAGCGCAGGTCAGTCGCCAAGTAAGTACACTCGAGACTCGTCTCGCAGCCAAGTTATTTCATCGTACTACGCGCAAAGTGTCAGTCACTGAAGTTGGCCGAATTTATTACCAGCACTGCCGCCAAGTCTTAGATGGCTTAGATGAAGCAGAGAGGGCGATTACTAATTTACAGACCACCCCGAGAGGCTTACTAAAGATCACCGCACCCGTCACCTACGGCGAGAGCATGATTGCGCCGCTCATTAATGATTTTATAACTCAATATCCTGAGCTTGAAGTACAGATAAACTTGAGCAACCTTAAAGTCGATCTCATTGACGAAGGATACGATCTGGCCATTCGTTTAGGCCAGTTAGAAGATTCAAGCATGATGGCGAAACGCTTGGGTTCTCGTACACAACATGTTTGTGCCTCCCCCAGCTATGTTTCTACCTATGGTTTACCACACACACTATCTGAACTTGAGCAGCACAACTGCTTAATTGGCACCTTGGACTATTGGCGCTTTCAAGAGAAAGGTAAAGCCAGAAATGTACGGGTAAAAGGCAATTTAAGTTGTAATAGTGGCCATGCATTAGTGGATGCGGCAATAAAAGGCTTAGGCATTATCCAATTACCAGACTATTACGTTAACTCGTTTATTGAATCTGGTGAGCTAATGTCACTACTGGAAAACAACCGCCAGGCTGATGAAGGCATTTGGGCACTCTACCCTCATAATCGTCACCTATCACCCAAAGTACGCATGTTACTCGACTTCCTCGGTGAGAAATTAGCTTAATTTCACCGACTGTATGATACCGCAAAGAATACGCTCGCTCTCCCTCACTTTTCATTGTGGAGAGTTATCATACATGCTGTTTTGGTTTCTTGGGGATAAACGGATTTAGCCACCGTTAAAAGGTTTTACCTAGTGTCAGGTACACAGTTTTATGTTGCTGATCATTTACACCAAAACCGAGTACAGCGGGTCCAAAATCAGTCTCGGTACCCACAAAAATGCTAGCAGCATAGATCAAATCATCAAGCCCGCGCTGATCTTTGTATTGCCACACATTGCCAGCCTCAGCAGAAGCACCAATGTAAAGCGGTATGCTTATTCCACCAAAACCCTGCCAGTTAACGCGATATTGATAAACCAAAGAAGCATAACTCAGCTGAGATCCCACAAGCGCATCTTTATGTAACCCCGACAAATTTAAAAAACCACCCAATTTATGAATATGGATTAAGCTCACTTCATCACTGTTAGTGCCACTTACCTTAACTTTATTGATCAATGTATGGCGTGCAATACTGCGAGCATGCTTAAAGGAAAACTCATAGTTAAATTGTTTAGTGTCACCAAAGACATCACCCACTATCGGCAAAGTCAGTTGGTCGAGATTATCGTCGTTATAGGCCCCTTTGAAATAGATTTGAGTGCCTTTACTTGGGAAGCTATAGCTATCTAAACTGTCGTAGCTGGCAATAATGAAGCTCGAATAACTCTGATAATCGATATCTAGACTTATGATGGTTGGCCCTTCGATATTGCCGGTCTCAGCAGCAAACCCTAGCTCTACAATCATGTCATTACTGAGATTTATCCCGATAGATGAACTGATCTTATGAGACTTAGTCAGAGTCTTTAAACTGCGTTCATTATCCCAAAAGTAAAGCTGTTGCTCTTGCTTAAAACGATAGCGACTCTTCCAGTAATATTTATCTAACGAGTCCAACGGCAACAGAAACTCTGCACCGAGTACCTTCTCAAGACCTGAAGATAGCTCAAACCTAAGTCGCCCCTGAGTATCGGCTACATTATTGAGGGTATAGGCAAGATCCAGCTTAATATCAGAGATCTCACTGAAGTCTTCTTCTAACGAAAAGCCAATATCAAAGAAGTTCGGCCCCCAACTCTTTTCTTTGGCGTTAACTGTTAGTATTTTTTGTTGTGCTTCATCTTCAGTAACTTCAGCTTCTACCCGCTCAAAACTATTCAGAGCATACACACGGTCAATCGCAACGACTATCTCTTCGCGGTCAACGGTGTCACCTTTACTGATACCCAGAGCTGCTGAAATCTTCTCAATTGGTTCATAGCTATTACTAACCACCACAACCTTATCGACAGGACGCTGCTGGAAAGCCTGCAGCGATTGCTTGTATTGCTGTCGCCGCGCTTGGTAGTGAGCAAAATCATCAGTTGAAGCCGCAAGCGCTGTCAGTTGCTCTACTTGCACAGACGCTGCCAATTCTCCTTTTTCGAACCCTAACGGCATACTCGCAAAGTCGGTAGTGTCTAGTTGACTAATATCCGGACGTATAAGAATATCTTGCGGCTGTAGATTTTCAATCTGTTCAACGGCATTAGCCCGAGTCATCATCGTTGAAAGTTGCGATAAAATAGCGAAGCTATCTTGTAGGTCTTCTTTAGGCGCCAGCTCAGCGCCAATATCGACAGCAATGACAATATCAGCCCCCATAGCTCGCACTGTATCGACGGGCATATTACTCACCATTCCACCATCAACAAGATACCGACCATTGATATCAAGCGGCTGTAAAATACCAGGCACAGATGCTGAAGCTTGCATTGCCGCCAATAAATTACCAGATTCGAGCACAACGGCTCGGCCGGTGGCAATGTCTGTACTAATTGCTTTAAAGGGAATCGCCAAATCGTCAAATGAAGCGATTCGCGGCACCATACCTGCAGAACGGATATAGAGGTTAGCCATAGTTTGGCCACGCAAAACACCTTTAGGCATCAGCAATTCACCATCGAGTGACCCAAAGTCAAAGGGGAGATTAAAGCGGTCGAAATCTTGTTTGTCATGAAAATCCAGTGCCATTCTCGGAACGCTGTCATCAAAGCCACTACTCCAATCAAGCTCTAGCATAATCGCTTCAATTTCATCGGCGTTGTAGCCGAGCGCATACAAACCACCTACATAGGCACCAATACTGGTTCCTGTAATGTAATCAATGGCAATATTATTAGCTTCTAAATAGCGCAAAACTCCAACATGAGCAGCCCCTTTGGCACCGCCACCGCTGAGAGCCAAACCAATTTTTCTTCGTTTAGCTGTTGGATCAAGATCATCAACCTTAATACTTTGCTCAATGTCATTGGCAGATACTGTAGGGCTTACAAGAGTCGCGGCGACCAGTAAAGCGGTTACTCTTATTGGGAAATTGCTCACAACCACACTCAAGTTAATTTTGATGTGACTATTTTAAGGGGGAAATGATTGGCTCATTAAGTGCCCAGCGTGAGTTTTATTGTCTCAAATGAACAGACAATATTGAGTAAGCAAGCAATCCCACTGTTCGACCTTACTGTAAGCAGATGAATGCCCAACTGAATTTGTTCGCATCCTATCCGGCAACCAAAAGGCGACATAGATCACACTATTCAACCACCAGCCAGCTAACAATTAGAACAAATCACCAGCAAGACCACGCTTCTGTTAACATGCACTACACTTCTGTTACCTCCCTCCTATAGGATAAATGATGACTCGTTACACACTTGCAGCTTCTTGTATCGCCCTAGCATTAGCGGCTAATGCTAACGCTAGCCCTGTCGAAGAGGAGCTAAAAGCGCTCAAAGCACGCATTGAGCAACTAGAAGCTCAGCAGCAAAAGGCAGCCGAAAAGCCTCAACAAATCGAACAAGTAGAAGTTGAAGTCATCGAAGAGGTGGTGGAAAAGAAAGACAATGCTGTTAAGTTTGGCGGCGCTGTTCGCGTCAACTACTCCTATGAAGACTTTGATGATGACAATGCCGATCGCGGTGGTGACTTTGATTTCGATCTATTCCGCATTGACGTTTCTGGTAATTATGGAGATCTGATTTATTCGGCTCAGTATCGCTGGTTCGAATACATGAACGTGATTCAGCACGCGTGGATCGGTTATAACTTTACTGAAGAACAACAAGGCAAATTAGGTGTCACTCAGGTCCCTTTCGGTATTTTGACCTATGCATCAAACAACTACTTTTTTAGCTCTAACTTTTATTTAGGCCTAGAAGATGATTACGATATGGGTCTTAACTACACCTATAGCGGTGATAAAAACCGATTTGATTTCGCCTTCTACAAAAATGACGAACAAGGCGGACTAGACGGCTATGTCTCTGACCGAACAGACCGTTACGCATATGATGTGGTGGGTATTCGCTTAGATGGTGAAGACGCTTATGCAGCACCAAGCGACGGCTACGCGGCAGGTGAATTAAACACTTTCAATGTTCGTTATGCCCATAACTTTATCTTTAATGAGGTTGCTCTTGAGCTAGGCGCATCAATACAAGCTGGTCAGCTTGAAATTGAAAACGGCACCGATGGTGACAACGTTGCTGCCGCAATCCACGGCGTAATTAACTACGATCGCTGGAATGTTAAACTGCAAATGACTGACTATAAGTATGACGTAGACGGCATGGATGTAGACCGTGTTGTAGTAGCGGCTTATCACTTTTATGATTCTATTCCCGCTGAAGCGACTACTTACGTTGCTAACTTAGCTTATAGTCTTCCGGTTAATATTGGCCCAATCTCAAACCTTACTTTCTATAACGACTACTCATTGGTTACCGACAAGCCTGCAGCTATGGAAGATACCTTTATGAACGTTACAGGTATGGCCCTCACTGCCGGTGGTCTCTATACCTATTTTGACTTTGTGGTTGCCGAGAACCAGCCATTTATTGGCGGTACTATGGTCGGTGATGGTGATACTAATAAACGTTTCAATATTAACTTTGGTTACTATTTTTAAAGCTGCTTAAAGAACGGAATGAGCTACAGCTCATTTCACTCATCCTATAAAGCCCGCTTATCGAAAGATACACGGGCTTTTCTCAACATGTAAATAACCATGAATCCAATTATGGCTCTGGCATGTAACGCATATGTGGCCCTCTTGCAGGGTGACCCGATATCGATTCTAGAAATGCCATCAGATCTTTGATCTCACTTTGAGTCAATTTAAGCGGCTTTAAGTGGATTGAAGTTTGTGGTGCTAGCGGATCCTCACGTGTTTTTTGGCTCGCTACACCGCCCATATTATAAAAATTCAACAAGCCTTCCATGTTGACGAATAAGCCATTATGCATCCAAGGTTTGGTATTCATAACTCCTCTCAGCCCAGGCGTTCTGAACTTGCCCACATCATCATAGTTACGCGTATGATTATACAAACCTAGATCTTGATAAAATCTTTTATAGTAGGTCAGCCCGATGTTATGAAATTGGCTATCACTCATTTCAGGACCATTATGACAGTTCATACATCTGGCTTTAGTTCTAAATAGGTGTAGACCTCTGACTGATTCATCAGAAAAAGCGGCACTTAACCTTTGCTTTTGGCTTTCTTCCTCAATTTCACTTGCCATCAGGAAAATATCAAATCGACTTCGGCGCGATAGGATGGTTCGCTCAAAAGTGGCAATGGCTTGTGCAATTCGTTCTCGAGTCACCTCTTCACTGCCGAAAGTTAATTTAAAGAGCTGCACATACTGCGGATCATTACTGAGCCTTTCCTCTAGCTCATCAAGAGTAAAGTTCATTTCAACACTATCGGTAATCGGCATCAGCGCTTGTTCTTCTAAACTTGCCGCCCTACCATCCCAAAAAAGGCTGCTGTAAAAAGCGCTATTCTCAATACTGGGGGCATTACGTTTGCCTTTTAATCTATGATGACCAAAAGACACTTGCCTACCATCAGCCCAACCTAAATTCCTATCATGGCAAGAGGCGCAAGCGATATGGCCTGACCGCGAAAGCTGGGGATCATGAAATAGCTTGTCACCTAAACGCAGCTTAAGTTGGCTAAATGGATTGTCTGCAGGGAAAATGGGAGCCGGCAACAAACCTAACTCTCTTTTTGCAATGCCTACATCTAGTAAGGGTGCAGGCCAGCACTTAGGCGCTTGCATATACAAGGCCCTTAACTCGTCAATATTAGGCGCCTCCAGCCCCATAATTATGCTCGGCAAACATCGAATATTCGTTGGCTCCTCCGCGGCAGCAGCATAGTGAAAGCAACTAAAAATCATACATATAAGAGTAAGCATGAATGCATTGTGTTTGCGATAATATGTGAACTGAAAAGCACTGAAAGGGATAATTGTTATCACTAGAACGACTCAAGCTAGTAAAAAATTGAAGCTGTTAATGCAACAGCTTCTCGATAAAGCTATTTGTAGTGGTTACTTAATGACCAGTGTCGTTTGCGTAGCATCAATCGCCACCAGCAAACGAGCCTCTTTCGCTTTAGCATCGCTATCTAGATTCCAGCACGCATCAACTCTTTCACTGCTGGCTGATGCTAAAACAGAATGAAATAGGCTCGCCTTTTTTAACCACTCATGGGAGCCGATATCATTGCTCGAGATATAACACAGCTGTTGACTACCATCACTAACGATAGGCGCTTGATGGGCTTGTACTGCAGTGCTGGCTAGCAGGCTTAATAGAAAAACTGTGTTTAAAATTTTCATGTGAAACTCCTTAATTTTATAATCTAATGTTGGTATGCAACGCCTAGCCAGAAACGACGACCCAGCTCTGTGCCAGTTGCATATGGGTTAACTTGATAGGTACGGCTATTAGTGAGGTTTTCACCGTCAAAACTGAATGTAATACGATGGTTTTTAGCGATTTCAAGGTCATATTTAATACTGCCACTGAGTAACCAAAAAGCCGGTTGTTCACCTTTAATATAAAGTGGGTACTCGGTACGGCTAGTCACACAGCCCTCACAAATACTGGTCGATTGCCGTAATGACAAATACTTACCTGTAGCAAAGGCCACATCTTGTTTAGAGCTATAGCGGGCATAAGCTGATAAGCGCCAATTGCCCCAGCCTCCACCCCAACTTAAGTTCGCTATAAACGGACGGTTGTAATCCTGCTTGGCTAAATCCAAATCATGCTGAGTGATGAGATCATTGATAACCTTTGTTTGACCGGGTTTATCGGGGTCTGGCACTATTTGCTGTAAGTAAACCAGTTCACTTTCATCATAGTTAAAGTTTAGTTTCTCGTTTCGTTGTGCGTCACTTACTGTCGTTTCGCCATCAAAACTTGCTTTATCAGTTTCATTTTTTACATGGGAGATATTGAACTCTACATGCTGACTGGCAAAGCTTGCCATCCAAGATAAGGAGTATCTTTGGTATTTACTACTACCACTATTTTCAGCAAATAAAATCGCCTCTCCTTGACTGTTGACACCTTTAACTCGATTAATTTGATCTTGGCTTCTACGCGCAAGCCATTTAGCTTCAAGCGTTCCTCCAAAAAGAGACTGCCTAAATGCTAAGGTCAATTCATCGCTAAAAGGTGTTTTGGTGTCTTGGTAGACAGTACGGTAACCGTTTGAAGAAACCTCGCGTTGCCACTGCTGTGGTTGATTTTGATAGGCTCGCCTCACCTCTTTATAACTAGGTTGCACTGCTTCATTTAACTTGTGGTGGGAAAGATCGGCTTCATAATAACGATTAACACCCAATACCAGCACACTGTTGCCACTATCAAAAATATCGTATGCAGCTCTAAAACGAGGCGCTATATTGTGTTGCTGAATAAAGTCGTTGTAATCATAACGCAGACCTAAGGTGGCATTTAATGACTTCCAGTTGAACGTTTGCTCTGCATATAACGCAGCAGCCCATAAGTCGACTTTAGTGCTGGCCTTAGGTGAAACCTGTCGACTCTGAAAGTACTGACCCGTTTGCAATACGTTATTTTGATAGAGTAGCAGATCATCTAGATTGGTTAAGTCTAACGGACGGCCTAAATCTTGCTCTAGTTCTGAAATAGGTTTAGCCAACACGGTTTCGACACAATCTAAGGTGTAGCCAGCGCAGTCAACATTAGGGTTAACCACAGCGCCGTTGTATAAAACAGCATCGACAAGGCGGTCAAACTCAGTGGTTTGCTGCTTAATTTCCCCGCCAAAGCTTGTTTGAGTTTCACCCCATGAAAATGACTGCTCATTGAGCAGATAGTCCTGCTTTAACGTAATGTTTTGCTGGGTTTTATCGATACTGCCATAACCACCTTCAGCGCTAGCTTGACTGCCGTCATAGCTCCCCCAATCTTTACCTTTCAAGTTAACCCAATTAAACCAATAACTCGGTGCGGTTTTACTATTGAGACTTTGATGCCAAGACAGACTGGTTTCAATGTCAGCCCATGGATTACTATTATTCCAATCCAGTAAGATACTCTGCGAGCCGCCATCGATATCAAAGTTACTATTCAAGGCATAGGTATCAAAATATTGACCTTGATACGGCGCGTAAATAGCAGTGATTTCCAACTCATCGTTAGCGCTAATATCATGGTGATATTTAATCAGCCCATTGTAATTAGCTTGTTTTTGAGGCTTAAGTACACCCAGTTGTAACTTGGTTTCTGATGACTTTAGCATTTGCAACTGGCCCAAAAGACCAGCGTTTTCACCTATAGGTGTAGAAAACGAGGCAGACATATCTTGTTTAGAGAAACTCGGCTGATAAATCGTCTCCTCTCCCGAAAAATCAGGCGCGTAAAACTGATTGTAAGTCACAAAACTATCCGAGGTTTGCCGATAGCTAAGCGACCAACTTGGTGCATCCGTTGCTTGTTTAGTGGTAACGCTAACCACTCCGCCGGAGAACTGACCATATTTAGCAGGGACATTGGAGTCATAGACTTCAACTTCCTCTAACAACTGCAAGTTGATAAAGCTTGCTTGACTGTGACCAGAGACATCTTGCAGTAAGTTTTTATCTAAAGAGGCGTTACCAGTACTTAGACGAGAGTTGTTATTCATGCCATTAATAAAGTAGCCAGATTGATAACCATCACTGCCAGACAGTGATACTTCCGCAGGCCTAATATTACTGGCCTGTTCAGCACTGTAGCTTTCTTCTGAGTACTGCACACCCGGCAATAAACCTAGAATATCATTCAGGTTACCATTACCAAATTGATAGTCCTCAATGAGTTGCTGATTGAGTGTGTAGCTACCAGTGCTTTGGCTTGAAATCGGGGTTGGTCGTCGACCTACCACCTCAATCACTTCCATTGCCGCTTGCTCTGGCGCTGAATTTTTTTGCTTACCGGTTGCTGCGTCCTTCTTTGATGAAAGTGCTGGCTGCACTTTAGACTTAACTAACGTTTGCACGTCATTTTCAGCGCTAACAGCTGTTGATAATGTGCTCGCAAACACAATCAGCATAGTGCTGATTGTGTTAATTTTGTGAGAGTGTTTAGTCATTACTACTTCTACTCAATCACTTAATGTACTGCAGGATCTAGAGGCTTACTGTCATCTAAATCACTATAGCCATCGTTGTCACTGTCGCTATCTAAGACAAGGCCAGATGCTTGGATCTGCTCTTCAGTAGCTGATGCACTAAAGAAGTTAGGTAAACCGTCATGATCGGTATCAACTGTTGCCACCGATTGCACAGGGAAGTGATTTTGATTCGCTAATGCCGTAGCAACCTTGGTTTGGATCGCCGCTTTTTCAACGGGTCCCAAATGCTGGTTTTGCATTAATGCTTGTGCTTCTTGATAAAAAGCAGCACCGGCTAACTGAGTCGCAAAGAAGGGCACATAATTTATTTGGGTTTGATTAGAAGCGGTGTTTAATAAGGCTAAGTTCGCATCGATCAACTTTTTCAACTGCGCTCTTGTGTGGCTATATAGTGCTGCATAGTCGGCATGCAATCCTGCTTTTTGGTCAATTTTTTCGATAAATAGCGGATAGTTATTCTCACTACCTCTTTGATCTAAGAAGCGCTCAGTGATTGCACTTAAAAAGCTGTCAGCAGCGCGCTTTTCAAGCGCAATGATCAACTCAATAGTACGATCATAGTAAATGTTGGCCCGAGCATAATCGCCACCTTTAAAAGCGGAGCCCGCGATCTGCTTCAGTAGATCAATTCTTACCGATGAATCAGTGTCATACTTAGCTAGGTTGGTTTCGGCTACAGCTAAAACTTGCTCTATTTCAGCCTCTAACCCACGCGGATAGAGAAACTCAATAAGCTGCGAATTTGCTTGAACTGCATCCTCTATACTCACATCAGTGCCGTCAACGCCATCGGCATAATATTGCTTCGCGAGCGCGACACACATTTTAGCGACACGGACGGTAGCTTGTTGATATTGCGCGGCATTGTCACTGTCATCAAGCGCTAGCTCATCATAGACTTCAATTAGGTTTTGGCATCCGACATTACCTGTAACAAAACCCTGCCTAGAAAGATTTTGCTGTACATATTCTGCAGAGGAAACCAAGGCTTCCGCCTCTTCTAGCGCTAATACTGCACCAGCATAATCTGCCATACGCAAACGATAGATAGCCAAACCTGGAGTACTTGAATTGTAGTTAACTAAGTTAGTAAAGTGATTTCTTAGTTGGGCTTCATCTCTACTGTCGAGCACCAATGCTAGCGCTTTGTTTCCATCAGGCTCTATTTGCGCAAGCGCCATCAGTTTGGCATCAGCTGCCTCCGATGCTGCATATGCTCGCATCCAGCTGGCTTCTGGGATCCCCTCTATAAAAATTGCTGGGTCAATTTCAGGATAAAGCACCACAATCGGTTGGATGTTAAAAGCGACCCCCGCAGGGTACTCAACCTTAGTTACTGTGCTGTATTGGCTAGTCTCTCGTGGATATAGCGGATCGTAATTAACAACTCCATGCAGAGCTAACAGATCGGCTGCCGCGGCTTTGGCTTTATCCCTAGCATTAAGGCGAGTGTAAAACTCAATTATTTGGACTAATGCCACTTGGCGAACACTGTGAAACGGCTTACCTAGGTTGCCATTACGGTCGTTAGAGACATTTTGATAACCGATACGGTTAGCGTAATCGTAGAGCTTGTCGAGGTTAAGCAAAGCAAACGCTATGTCGTTATCACTATTAGTTTGTTCCCAAATTTTAATAAGCTCTTCAATTTGCCTGCTATAACCAAAAAATGCGACTAAAGCCGCTCGGTTATACTCTTCACTTAATACGGATGAGAACAGCAGATCAACGATATCAAAAATGCCCGTTGCCGAGATCTCGTCACCTGCCGCTCTATATGACTTAGAGAGATCGATATAAAAGATCACATCGTCACCGTTAAAGCTATTAACACCTTTAGATGCGAGATATTGGTTATAAATCGACTTAGCTTCAAGCCTTAACATTTCCGCCTCATCAACTTTTCCAAGCAGCTGATATTCATTGGCGACTCGTAGTTTTGCATCGGCAAAAACGGGAGCTGAAATTATTTTACTGGCGTTAAGCAGGCCATCCACTTGTGTCGTTAGCTCAGCAGTGGCGTAGCCAATCGCTAAACTGCGATTAATAACAGACTGATTAATATCATCATTGAGGTTCTCACTGATCACGGCAGCTTGCTTTAAGTGTGATAACTCAGAGGTATAGTAGTAATAAGCTCTATCGGCATTCGTCGCCAAGTTAGTGGTAATTTGAAAACGCTTTTGCACCTCTTCAGCGCCATCAGATACGCTAATAATTACCGCATCATCAACCTCAATCAGCTGTTCGAGTTGATAACTGACCTCTCCAGTGGTTGCGTCCAGCTTTAACTGACCATTTTCAGGTGCCTTCACTAAGACATAGCTCAATGTATCTTCATCAACATCAGTAGCACTCACCGAGCCGGCTTTAATTTCATTACCACTGACTAACAGTGTATCGCCATTAAACACAGGTGCATCATTCACCGCAGTGATGGTTAGCGACACAGTTAAACTGCTGTCTTTACTGCCATCACTCACAAGCACTTCAAAGCTATCACTGCCAAAATAGTTGCTATTAGGTGTATAACTTGCCACTCCAGTTTGAGGATTAAGCTGCAATGCGCCGCGAGCAGGAGCATTGCCTACAGAGTAAGTGAGTAGATCTCCATCGGCATCTGTAGCGCTAGTCGAAATAGTTTGCGTGCTATCTTCCGCTAAACTAACAGCCATTGATGACTCTGAAAAAATTGGAGCACTGTTGCCACTACTGCTGCCACCACAGGCAGTTAAAATAGAAAGTGACAAAGTTGTAATAAGGTAAGGCAGCAATGAGCTCTTGTTGTGATACATCTGTTTATCTCTATTCGTTAAAAACGCGCAGATGTTAATGAGAACAATTCCCATTAACAACAAAGTTTACAAAACTGTAATGTAAATACGGTAAACGAATGATTTTAGATGGGATGAAATATGCCGATGTGAAAATAGTCGTAGGATAAACAAAAGTTTAAATTTAACAATGACTAACCAATCAAGCTTACCTGATTCGATAGGTTCAAAAAATTATCCTTTACTTAGAGAAATCAATAATAAATTTGCAAAGTAAAGCTTAGAACAGGGAATAAAAATGTCGATAATTTAACAAATTAAAAGCCGTTTCGAGAAAAAATGAGAGACTATTAATATGATTTACTAGCTCTACTCTGCAGATCAATTTATAGCCAAATCTGATAATAACGACAGAAGCAGCTCTTTGCATACTTCCATAAATGCAAAAGGCTCCACATTACTGTGGAGCCTTTTGGCTTGATAGGTGAGTTGGCCGATAAGCCGGGTCCTGTCGTGGACAGTTATTCATCTAGGCCTGCAATTGCTCACAGGCTCAAGCGACCTACCCGGTCCCAACGCGAGCAGCGCCATACGGGACCCTATTTGGTCTTGCTTCGGGTAGAGTTTACCTTGCAACGGACTATTACTAGCCGCCCGGTGCGCTCTTACCGCACCCTTTCACCCTTACCAACCGAAGTTGGCGGTCTCCTCTCTGCTGCACTTGTCGTCGGTTCACACCGCCCAGGCGTTACCTGGTACCCTGCTCTTTGAAGCCCGGACTTTCCTCCCCGTTCTTACGAACGCGGCAACTGTCTAGCCAACTCGGCGCGGATTATAGCCTAAGCGAATGCAACAAACCAAGGAATTTCCCAAATCGCAGCATTTCTATACTTAATTAGAGGCCGATTGCTAATCCGTGCTTATAAAGTGCATTCTTTTTGATGCCATAGATCTGCCCAGCAATGGCTGAAGCTTTCTTTAATGGTAGCTCTTCACACAGTAATTTTAAGGTATCGATAACCACCGATGAAAACTCTGACTCTTCATCACTACGGTGACCATGACACATCAATACGATTTCACCGCGCTGTTGATTAGGATCCGCTTTAACCGTTTTCAGTACTTCGGCAACGGGTCCTGATAAGAAGGTCTCAAAGGTTTTAGTCACTTCACGTGCCATCACAATTTCACGATCATCACCAAGTGCAGCAGCAATCGACTCTAAACTGTGTACAATACGATGCGGGGATTCGTAAAAAATCAATGTGCGAGGGTCTTCTTTAAGGCCAGCGAGTTTATCTAAACGCCCCTTCTCTTTAGAAGGTAAAAAGCCTTCAAATGAGAATCGGTCTGACGGCAAACCAGAGGCGCTCAATGCTGTAATAGCAGCACATGGTCCAGGTAGAGGAACAACATCGAAACCCGCTTCACGCACTTGCTTTACCAAGTGATAACCAGGATCAGAAATAAGCGGCGTGCCTGCATCAGAAATAAGTGCAACCGCTTCACCATTACCCAACTTCTGAATGATCCACTGCGCTCTATCACGCTCGTTATGATCATGCAGTGCAGTTTTACGCGTCTCAATTCCAAAGTGGCTTAACAACTTACCACTGTGACGCGTATCCTCGCAGGCGATGAGTGATACTTGATTAAGTACCTCAATTGCACGGCTACTAATATCTCCTAAATTCCCAATTGGTGTGGGAACAATATAAAGCGCGACCGACAGGTCCATATCTACCTCTGTATTGACTAATGCCAAGAGTTTTTAACAAGACTTTCGCCAAGCGTAAGAGCAGGTTAAACTAATGACAGCATCTTACCAGAGTGAAGACCTGTGTTAAAAAGACTGAATTCAACTAAATTTATCTCAATCGCGATTTTATCTGCCGTTTTGTTCGGTTGCAGTACGCCAACAACGCCAGTAAAGACTGAAAAAACAGAGGTTTCGTTGTCAGCAGTGACGCAGGCTTCGTCGCAGTACTTAACATTAGCTGCCAATGAAAAAAACCGTGAAACTCGTGATAAGTATGTTTTATTGGCTGCCCACGCACTGCTAAACGAAGGCAATGCCAACGCTGCAGATAAGACTTTGAAGTCAATTGCACAAGATATAACCCAAAAACCTGAGTTATTAGCAGAGCACAAATATCTGTCTGCACGGGTTTTAGAAGTTATCTCGACTTACAATCACGCCCTTGAAGTTCTCAACTACCCAAGCAGTTGGCAACTGCCAAATTGGCAATGGGTCAGCTATTACCAATTCAAGGCGCGCTTATATCAGCAGATCAACCAGCCTATTGAACAGGTTCGCCAGCTAAGTTTGCTCAGCCAGTATTTACCTGCAACACAAGCTTTTGAAGTCAATAACGAAATCTGGCGCTCACTGCAGCCTATAAATGAGCAAACATTACTGAGCTTTCGCGATGATCGCAGTAACCCGATTTTTGCGGGTTGGGTTCAGCTAGCTTACATTGCCAAACACTATGCCATTAACCCTAATGATTTAGTGCGCCAATTGGGTAGCTGGCAGCAGTTAAACCCAAGCCATCCTGCGGCAGCTAAACTACCAACCGATCTTGAAAAGGCCCTCAACACTAAGCCATATCAGCCTAAAAATATCGCCGTACTATTACCACTAACAGGCTCTAGAGCAGTCGTAGCAAATGTGGTTAAACAGGGCATTATTGCCAATTACATGGCGACGGCAGACGACAGTGTTTCGCTTAAATTCTTTGATACTGCAACAGGCGCACAAGCAGCCTACCAACAAGCTGTAACTGCCGGTGCTGAGTTTATTATCGGCCCATTACTGCAGTCTGAAGTCGAACAGTTACAGGATATGGCCGTAACGCCAGCAACCACTGAGCCCACGCAATTAAGTTCAGCAGCCAATAGAGGCATTACGCCTGCTGCGACGCCAAGCACTCAGGTTGCGAAAAGCATTCCACAGCTTTACTTAAACCATATTGATAGCTTCACTCCGCAAGATGACAAATTTTTCTTCGCGCTGTCTCCTACGGATGAAGCCATTGATGCCGCTCAGAGACTTTATAATGATGGTATCGAGCAGCCTCTGCTGCTAGTGAGCAATGATGCTGTCGGCCACCGCATGGCAGAAAGTTTTAGCCAAGCCTGGCAACAGCTCACTCAAAAGCCTGCTGAAATCCATTACTATGATGCTGGTGACAAAATGAAAGTCACAGTACAAAAAGCACTAGGTGTTATTGATAGCAAAGAGCGTATAGCACGAATTAAGGCGATTTTGACACCTAAGATAGAGGCAGACTTTCGCTCTCGTCGCGATATCGATGCTATTTATATGATCTCGGCAAGTCGCGATCTGCTGCTATTAAAACCATTTATCGACGTTAACTTCAGTGTCTTTGCCGAGCCAGTACCGCTATATACCACCAGCCGTAGTCGAGTTGAAAGCAACAGTCGCGAAACTGCCAGTGAGTTGAATAACCTGACAATTAGTGACATTCCATGGTTAATTAGCCCTAATACTGAAACGCGTATGGTGAATGAGTTATGGCCAAAGTGGAGTAACAGTCGTAAACGCTTATACATTATGGGCTATGACGCATTAGATTTAGTCGGTAAACTTGCGCAAATGCGAGCATTGCCAGGTTACCAATTCTCTGGCCGCAGTGGTGTATTGTCGGTACAACCGGATGGTACGATTAACCGCCAACTTAGCTGGGGACGTTATCAGAGAGGTAACCTTCGCCCGCTATAATAGGCTTTTTAGCGATATGTAAATTTAGCTTGAGCCTTAGCTATTAAAAGGCTTTTTGCGTTATATTCAAATACCGCCACAGGGAAGAGCGAATTTGAAAGAAAAAACAGCAGTTAAAGGACAAGCAGCTGAGGTCGCCGCGCGGCAGTATTTGGAACAACATGGACTAAAGTTTGTCGAACAAAACGTTCGTTATCGTTTTGGCGAAATAGACTTAGTAATGCGCGATGGCAAAGATTGGGTATTCGTTGAGGTAAAATATCGCACTCATACTCAATTTGGCGGTGCGTTGAATGCATTAAGCTCGGCGCAAACCAACCGCATCAGAAAGGCAGCTAGTCATTACATACAATTAAACCTAATCGATGCCATTTGTCGATTTGATGTTATCGCAGCCGATCCCAGTGGCATAAACTGGATCCGCAGCGCGTTTTGACCCAAATTCATTTTAAATTGTGCGTAGATAGAAACGCGCAGGAATATAAAAAGGTAATCCCATGTTAGAGCGTATAAAAGACAGCTTTACAGAATCTATCCAAACTAAAATTGATGCTTCAGAAGCATTACCTGAATCAATTGCGAAAGCGGCAGAGATGATGGTGCAATGTTTGTTAGGTGGTAATAAGATTTTAGCCTGTGGTAATGGTGGTAGTGCAGGTGATGCACAACACTTTTCGGCTGAGCTGTTAAATCGCTATGAAATAGAGCGCCCACCTTTACCAGCGATCGCATTGAGCTGTGATACCTCAACGATTACCGCTATTGCTAACGATTATAGCTACGATGAAATCTACTCAAAACAGATTATGGCGTTAGGTCAGCCTGGTGATATTTTGCTAGCTATCTCAACCAGTGGTAACTCAGGTAACGTCATTAAGGCAATGGAAGCTGCATTGAGCCGCGATATGACGATCGTATCATTAACGGGTAAAGACGGCGGTGCGATGGCAGGCTTACTGAGCGTGAATGACGTTGAAATTCGAGTCCCTTCAAATGTGACGGCTCGCATTCAAGAAGTGCACTTATTGGCTATTCATTGCCTATGTGACAACATCGATCGCACACTGTTTCCTCAGGACGAACAAGCATGAGAAAACTGCTTTCATTAGTTACTATCTTGGTGATGCTTCAGGGCTGCGCAGGAGCCGTAATGGTCGGCGCAGTTGGAGGCGCTATGATGGTTAACGATGAACGCAGCTTTCAAACACAGCTTGATGATACCAACGCTGATTTTAATATTTCTAGCGCGCTTTCATCACATGATGACTTAAAAAACCAAGCGAATGTGACTGGCGTGGTGATGAACTCTAACGTATTGATGATAGGCCAAGCGCCTAATTCAATGTTAAGAGACAAAGCCGTACGCACAGTGCAAGAGCTTAAAATTGGCGGCAAAATCCACAATCAAATTAGGATCGGTAATCCGACTTCATTCACCACCCGTAGCAACGATACTTGGATAACGACCAAGGTCAAAAGCCGCATGCTGAGTGAAGATGGATTGGATGTCACTAATATTAAAGTGGTGACCGAAAATGGCGAAGTATTCTTAATCGGCTTAGTTGCACGCCAACAAGCTGATCTTGCCGTTGAAGTTACCCGCAATACCGCCGGTGTTCGAAAAGTGATTAAGGTATTTGAATACACCGATTCATAAGCCTAAGTACACCCGTTCGCGGATCAAATCATAAAATCATCAAGCATTGCGCTCGATGATTTTTTTTGGATTGCTGGTAACCATTTTATGATTTAGCCATGGCGAGATAAGCGACGGCAATACAATAAATGCGGCACCGACCCAACTTAATGTATCTAACCATTCCTCGAACAACAACCAACCGAAGAAGACACAAAAAAGCAGTCCACTATACTCAGCAATTGCAACCTGGCTTGCTTTTGCTTGGCGATATGCCAATACACAAAACCAATGATATGCCAGTAAAAAGCTATTGCTCAGCGCCGCAATGGCTACCAGCTGCCAACTAACGCCCGCTAATCCTTGAACTGCAACCATAACGGCCACCAGCGGAATACTCAGTGCGTTATACAGCATAAGTGTCACTGTTGGGTTCTCTGTGGTTGGCAGCTTGCGCAGTGCCAGCTGGTTAATCGCAAAGGTTAATGCAGCTATAAGTACTGCGACTCCAAACCAATTTATCTCGCTTGGTCTTAGCAAGATTAAGATCCCAATAAAGCCGAGAATAGTTGCGAGCCATTGCGACGGAGTGACTTTCTCCTTAAGCAGCACGCAGCCAAGTAAAACAATGATTAACGGCGCCGAAAAAAACAGCGAACTCACTGTTGCCATGGGTAGCGCCATTAATCCCATTATTAAGCACACAGCCCCTAACGCCCCGGTGTTAGCCCTAAATATGTGCAATTTAAAGTGCTTGGAAGTTGGGCATCGAGCAACAAACCATAATGGTAACAGCATTAAAACAGACATTACCTGACGAATGAGCAAAAACGTTGCAGCGTTACTGCCATCAGGCATCCACTTAATCGATACATCATACAGCGCGCTAAATAGATTACCGAATATCAGTAATCCAATGCCAATCATCACATTTGACTTCATCTCTAACTTCTAATCACTTAATTCAATATACGCGGATGATATAGCGCGCAAATCTGCACTAGAAATGATGTTTTTTATCGATACATGAATTAAATTAATACTATGAACAAGATCACTCATTAAGCTCATGTGAAAGTGCATTCGCTTGCGATAATAAGGATCACCCATGAGAAAAATTCCGCCGTTGCGTGCACTGCAAGTCTTTGAGGCTGCGGCAAGACAGAGCCACTTCTCCAAAGCCGCCGACGAGCTGTGCATTACCCAGAGTGCTGTATCGCATCAAGTGAGGCAGCTTGAAGAGCACTTTGGTGAGCGTCTTTTTAAACGAGAAGGACGTCAGTTAAGGCTAACAACCAAAGGCCAACACCTTTATGAATCGCTAGAGCGGATTTTTAACGAACTCAGTGATTTAAGCAAAAAAATAAGCGGTGATAGTAATGACCAGTTACGACTAGCGGTCTACAGCTCATTTGCCATTAAGTGGTTAATACCTAGGCTTAGTGACTTTAGAAGATTGCATCCAGAAATTAAAATTCGCCTCGATATGATCACTGATGACCCTGAGCTGAGTGACAGCGTAGCTGATATGTTTATCACTGGGCAAAGTGATCAACCCGGTTATTATCATCAGTCGCTACATAAAGAGCGCTTAGTGCCGGTGATCAGCCCTATTTTATTATCCTCCGATGATCCTGCACATGAGCTGGGTTCACATCCACTGCTTACCGTCGATGAAGGGCCGCTAGGACTTGACTGGGACCGCTGGTTTATTGCAAACGATATGATTTTGCCGCCAGAACAACAACAGCATATTTTTAGTCATGTGTTATTGGCAATTGAAGCAGCGATTGCAGGACAAGGAATTGCACTGGCATCAGACTTTATGGTGCAAACTGATATAGAGAAAGGTGTATTAGTTGAGCTAGCACTGCCAGATATTTTGACCGGCTTTGAATTCTACTTCAGTTGTAAGCAGCGACGTTTAAAAGAGCCTGCCCATTAAGGCCTTTACTGATTGGCTGACTGGCTAATACCAATTGCTTTAAGTATCGAGTCAATTCAGAAACACTCAAGTTTTCTAATTCAAGGCGTATTGATGAGAGAATGGTTATTCCCTTGTGAGCCAATGCAAAGCAGAAGTGGAATGAATAAGCGCTTTCCGTAGGGTGGGTTTCAAAGCGCGGCATACTACGCCGGAAACTCTCGATATAGAATATCAGTCTTAAGCCACAAAAAAGCCAGCGTATAAGCTGGCTTTAATCTATTGTAGCTCTTTAACTTTAAACGATAAGACCGATCTTTTCGTACACTTGCTTGATTGTCACTTCAGCTCGGGCTTGTGCTTTCTCTGCACCATCTTGCATCACTTGATTCAAGAATGTTTGATCAGCGCGATACTCTTTAAAGCGTTGCTGAATTGGTTCAAGCATGTTTACAACAGCTTCACCGGTAGCCACTTTTAAATGACCATACATCTTACCTTCAAACTCAGCCTCTAGCGCTGCGATTGACTGACCCGTGCAGCCTGACATTAGGCTCAGAAGGTTGGATACACCAGGCTTTTCTTGGGCGTCGAAACGCACCATTGGTGGCTCTTGGCCATCAGTCATCGCCTTTTTGATCTTCTTCATGATCGCTTTTGGATCTTCTAGCAACTCAATAACATTATTACGGTTATCGTCAGACTTAGACATCTTCTTTAGCGGATCTTGCAGCGACATCACCTTAGCGCCATGCTCAGGGATAAACGGCTCTGGTACGACAAAGGTTTCGCCGTAAGCATTGTTAAAGCGAGTCGCGATATCACGAGTCAGCTCCAAATGTTGCTTTTGATCTTGGCCTACAGGGATCTCATTAGCCTGATACAGCAGAATATCCGCAGCCATTAGCACTGGGTAACCAAACAAACCAACGTTAATGTTATTGGCATGCTTTTGTGATTTGTCTTTAAACTGCGTCATGCGGTTCAGTTCACCCATCTGGGTGTAACAATTCAACGCCCAACCTAACTGTGTATGCTGTGGCACTTGAGACTGAATAAATACCGTGCTCTTTTTAGGGTCGACACCACAGGCCAAATATAGCGCTAGAGTATCAAGACAAGCTTCACGTAATTTAACCGGATCTTGTCTCACGGTGATTGCATGCAGGTCAACGACGCAATAAAGGCAATCATGACTATCTTGCATAGCAACCCATTGACGTAACGCGCCCATATAGTTACCAATGGTAAGTGCACCTGAGGGCTGAGCACCACTTAGGACTACAGGTTTCGTTAGAGGGGTCGTCATTTTATTTATTGCTCCATTGCTTGTCGCGTTTACTTTAGTAACGCGGAAATTTCACTAAATTGTTCACATACGGCAGTCGGGCCGCTTAGGCCAATATCTTCACCGTAGTTGTAGCCATAGGTCAAGCCTATTGAGCCGATAGCCGCAGCTTTTGCCGCTAATATGTCATTTTTTGAGTCGCCAACCATTAATAGCTGCTCAGGCTTAAGCTGCCACTGCTGCATAATGTGTGTCAATGGTAGCGGATCGGGTTTCATTTTGGCTAATGAATCCCCACCTAGCACTATCGAAAAATAGCTGTCTAGGTTAAACGCTTTAAGTAATGGCACAGTAAATTCGAATGGCTTATTGGTGACGATTGCCAACTGGTAGCCAGCAGAGCGCAGTTGCTTTAGTACCTGCTCTACATTGTCATACAAGCGGCTATGCTGCTGTAAGTTTTGTTGATAAAAGTGCATAAACCTTGGCATACATGCAGCAAGCTTCGCGTCACTAACCTCGGTATTAAGCGCAAAGTTGAGTGCTCGGCGCATCAACATCTCAGCACCATTACCGACCCAACTGCGTACTTGTAACTCGGTACTCAGCGGCAATTCAAGCTCTTGCAAAGTCGCATTGGTCGCAGCAGCAAGATCAGGAACGCTATCAATTAGCGTTCCATCTAAGTCAAATGCGACGGCTTTTATTTGACTAAAATCTGTCATTAACTATGCCTCAACGCTAGCCAGTTCGGCACGCATTTCGTCGATAACCGCTTTGTAGTCTGGCTTGTTGAAAATAGCAGAGCCTGCAACAAACATATCTGCGCCTGCAGCAGCAATTTCAGCGATATTATCCACTTTAACGCCACCATCTACTTCAAGACGGATATCAAACCCACTGTCGTCAATCAACTTACGCACCTGACGTAATTTGTCTAACGTTGACGGGATAAACGACTGCCCACCAAAACCTGGGTTTACTGACATCAACAAAATGACATCTAGCTTATCCATTACATGATCTAAATAATGCAATGGCGTGCCTGGGTTAAACACTAAGCCTGCTTTACAACCAGACTCTTTGATAAGTTGTAAGCTACGATCTAAATGTTCGCTCGCTTCCGGGTGAAAGGTGATGATTGAGGCGCCCGCTTTAGCAAAATCAGGGATTAGACGATCAACAGGTTTAACCATTAAATGCACGTCAATATCTGCCGTTACACCGTAATCACGCAATGCTTTGCATACCATAGGACCTATGGTCAAATTTGGTACATAGTGGTTATCCATTACATCAAAATGGACAACATCGGCACCCGCGTTCAATACCGCATCAACGTCTTCGCCTAGGCGAGCGAAATCTGCAGACAAAATAGAGGGAGCAATCAAAAATGGACGCATATTAAAACCACCAGTATGTTTAAGAAGTGCACTATTCTACCTGCTGCAGTCCACGCTCTCTATAGCTAGGAGCCCATTTCGCTAAATTGGTTAGCTAAAATTTTTCATTGCAACAGTAAAAATGAATTTAAATGTAAAAAATGTTTAAAATATGACCTTGTTTGCTATAATGTTGCGACTGCATGATAAATAGGAGGACGACATGAAAGGATTATTCAAGAAAACAGCGACTTTTAGAGCTGCTGCTACTCTTGCTGTCGTGACTGCAGCTTTAGGAACGATTAGCTTAACATCTCAATCAACTGAAACGGCCTCTAACGCTGCTTGCGTCTGCGATACAGCAACCAGCAGTTATAATCCAGGTCTACCTGCAAGCCACCCTAGTAACCGCTGCGCTTCTCAGTCACACGACTTGAGTTGGAAGAGCTGGTTAACAGGTAAAAGCCGCACGAACCAGTTACATTTTATCGATCTTTTTGAGCTGTTATATGGCCACCAAAGTTCGCCAATCACTAGCGATAATTCTCCGATGAAGGGTGAATAACAACTCTTATGCTATATCGATGGTGGCAAGTACTCTTAAGTACCTTAGCTGCCTTTATTGGTGTGCAAACAGAGCAAAATAGACTTAGAGACTTTCAAACTTCCTCTCCGCTCCCCTACATAGTGATGGGTATTTTGCTCGCTGTGCTATTTGTATTAGGACTCATTTTTATTGTTAATCAGGTGCTCGCCTAGTCATTAACAATTAATACCAGCTCCGAAATCAATCATTTTCGCTATGATATGAATCATCGTACAGCGCCATCAATTCATCTACTTTCTTGCGGCCACTGCCTTTTTGGCTAATATTGCGCTGCACTTGAATCGAACCAAATGTTGCACCATGGTACAACTCTCTAGTTAGAGGGATATCATGATTGCTGATCAATACAGGAATACCACGCTCAATCGCTGTATGACGTGATTTTCTTGCCAATAGAGCCTGGTCATCCAACGAGAAACCAGCACCTACATAAGTGGTAAAACTCGCAGTTGATGACAATGGCGCGTAAGGCGGATCACAATAAACCACATCACCCTCTTTGGTCATATCGATTGCCTCTTCGTAACCAATACAACGAAATTCGGCGCGCTGCGCCTTTTCCGAAAATGCACGGATTTCATTTTCAGGAAAATAGGGTTTTTTATAGGAGCCAAAAGGTACGTTAAAGCCACCTTTACGGTTATAACGGCACAAACCATTAAAACCATGACGGTTCATATAGAGGAAATACACCGAGCGCTTAAAGGGATCTTTAGTCTCATTAAAGCTGCTACGAACTTTATAGTAAGCGTCTTTTTGATTCATCTCAGGGACGAACAGTGCTTTAGCGGCTTTGATGTACTTCTCAGGCTCTGACTGCACTATCTTATACAGGTTAATAAGGTCTTGATTTATATCGCACAACAGATAACGATCAAAGTCAGTATTAAGAAAAACAGAACCTGCGCCCACGAATGGTTCAACGAGTCTATCGCCTTGAGGAAGGTGCTCTTTCAGAGCTTCAATCAGTTTAAATTTTCCGCCAGCCCACTTTAAGAAGGCCCTTTGTTTTTTAATCATTTAAATTGATTGGATACTAAGAAAAAGAGAGCTGATGATTGTACTCTGTTTATTAATTAATTTCACGAGTTGGAACACTATCTTGTAACTCATATTCAGTAAGATCTTGCCACTTTCGAATCCAAGGGGCTGAAATGCTGCCATTCGCTGTTAATTTCAACGATTGTTCTCTCGCTTGATTGACTGTGGCAAATTCACCTAACAATACAACCCAACGGCTCTTATATCTTGCGACCTTAACCCCATCCTGTAGCGCTATTTTCTCTAACGTTCTCGCTAAAGAGTCTAAACGCTTAACACTCGCAAGCTGTAAGGTATAACCTTGAGTGGGCTTTTGCTGCACTTTAATGCTAGCAGTAATATCTTTAGGCTGGTTCGGTGGTGTTGGCGTTTCAATTTCTTTGATTGAGAAAGTCTCAATCGTTTGATTTGCCGCAGGCTCAACCATCTCCGCGATAACATCTTCCGAATCAACGATTGGCTCATCGACGGCGAGCACTTTTGAATCTCGAGGTTTGTCGGTCAGTTGAGTTTCTAGCTCGCTGACGAAAGCTTTATCATTCTCGACTTTACCTTCACTCAGACGAGGGTTTTCTATCGCCATAAAATGGTCAGCTAACAATCGCTTGCCATAATCGGCCAAGAAAGGCGAAGTCAAAACCGGGGCACCTGCAAACACGACCTTTGTTGACTGCTCAACCTCCTGCTCAGCCCCAACAAAAAGCCAAATAAGAAAAATGACCACCAACGCAAGACCTAGAGCCGCAATCAGTGGTTGTTTGAATTTAGATGCAGCCGTCGAGTTTTCAGCCTCTCCGTTTAACGCAAGTTCAAGCAGTTCAACAACTTCTTTCGGGGTACCACTTTGCATCTCTAATCTATTTTTAACGATATCCCTAGGGGTAAATGGCTGGGCATCGCTGCGGCTCAATAACGTATAGTAGAGGCCCTCTCTTTCAACACTATCGATTGGCTCAATATCTAAAGGCAGTAACAGTTGCCTTTGATCCACAGGAAGTTGTTGTAACACATCATTGAGGAACTCAATTGGAGCAGTCATCGTTATATTGACGGTCTTGCCAGCAAAAGACATCTGACTCAACACAATACATTCAGCCCAGATCTCCAACGGTATATAGTGCGCATCATCCAATACGATACAACTAGCAGATGGTAATGCAGAGCTCGCCCTCAGCATTGTTTCAGGCAGGGGTAACTCATCGTCAAATACTGGATCAGCTAACAATTGCACCAGTATCTTTCGGCGAATTTCAGCACTGTCGCAATATTTTGGGCAAATAACGAGGGCGGAACTAAATTCTTCTAACTCAGTTAATAACGCCGTAACAAGCGTGGTTTTACCAGCCCCTTCTTCACCCGTTAATACGATGAGCTGCTGACCATAAAGACTAATATGCTGTAAGCGGTTTAAAAGTGCTTCTTGGCTAGGCAGCAATGTTGAACTTGTTAAAGACATTTAAACTAATACTCCCACACTAGAATGCACAGAGCATGACTGATAATGACACAGCAGGAATTGCCTATGTTGAATAAACATAGGGTCTTTAGCCATTAAAGAATTTGTAAAACTGAATGTAGATTTCACCGAATACCTGCAGCATAGTTTATGCGCAGTCGATAACCTCTTGAAGTTGCTCATCAGTCACATTGCTGTAGATCCCCGCCCGGCCTAAACCTTCGGGTAATACTAAACGTAACTGCCCTTTAAGCACTTTTTTATCGCGGCGCATATGTTTAATGAACTGTTCAAAATTCATTGTTTCGGGTGCTGAAGTTGGTAGGTCGAATGCAGCGAACAACGCTGTAATACGACAAACAATTGACTCTTCAACTAGCCCAAGTTTGTTTGAGGTAATTGCAGCAAGGACTGTGCCAGCAGAAACAGCTTCGCCATGCAACCACACGCCATAACCCATTTCAGCCTCAATGGCATGTCCAAAAGTATGCCCCAGGTTGAGCAGTGCTCTGACCGCTTGTTCTGTTTCATCCTTTTCGACAACATCGGCTTTAATTTCACAACAACGACCAATAGCATATTCAAGTGCATGAGTATCAAGCGCCTTCAATGCTTCAACATTGTCTTCCAGCCAGCTGAAAAACTCTGCATCCCACATTATGCCGTATTTGATCACTTCTGCCATACCAGCAGCAAACTCTCTTTTAGGCAAAGTGCTCAAACAATCAGTATCTATCAGAACATATTTCGGCTGATAAAACGCACCGATCATATTCTTACCAAGAGGGTGGTTGACCGCGGTTTTGCCACCAACGGAAGAGTCAACTTGTGAAAGTAGAGTGGTTGGGATTTGAATAAAGTCGATACCGCGTTGGTAGCTTGCCGCGGCAAAGCCGGTCATGTCACCAATAACACCGCCGCCCAACGCAATCAGTACCGTGTCACGGCCCAAATTTTGTTGCAGCAAAGAGGTGAAAATTGAATCCATCTGGCTTAGCGTTTTGTATTGCTCGCCATCAGGTAAAATCACGGGGGTCACACAGCTGAAATCGGACAGCATGGCTTGTACTTTTTCAAGATACAGTGGCGCTATCGTTTCATTAGTGACAATGAGAATATTTTTATTTTTAAGATAGCGAGCCAGAGGCTCGCCATTACTTAACAATTTCTGGCCAATTACGATTGGGTAACTACGTTCACCGAGTTCAACCAGAACTTGTTTAGTCATATCTTAAAAACCTAATTGCTCAATTATTTGGTTTGCAACAACTTTTGCGCTTTGCTCATCGGTTTTAACGATAACATCAGCGATCTCTTCATAAAGAGGGTTACGAACCTCTGCTAGGTTTTCTAGCACTTCTCTTGGATCATCTACTTGAAGTAGTGGACGTCGCTTATCTCTTTGCGTACGCGCTACTTGCTTGTCGATTGTCGTTTCTAGGTAGACAACAATCCCACGAGCAGAAAGGTTATTACGGATCTCTTTGCTCTGAATTGAACCACCACCCGTTGCTAACACGATACCTTGCTTTTCGGTTAAATCAGCAACAACTTGTGTCTCGCGAACGCGGAAACCCTCTTCGCCTTCGACATCAAAAACCCACGCAATGTCAGCGCCTGTACGGCTTTCAATTTCTTGATCTGAATCGTGGAACTCTAAGTGCAGCATCTGTGCCAGATGACGGCCTATAGTGCTTTTACCAGCCCCCATAGGGCCTACTAGGAAAATATTACGTTTTTCGGCCATTGCTATATATGTCTGAATCTTATTTGAAGTTTGCCTACGCCAACTCGAAAACGATGAGTTGACCTTAAATGTTACCTTGCTCTATTGAGACTTGACCGCTGATTATCTCAGCTAACCGCTATTGATGGCAAGCGAAGTAGCACATTTCTATCAAAAATCTATTTCACATTGCTAAAAGCCAGCGCTAAGCGCTGGCTTTTATTTACTTATTACGGTTAAAGCGCTTCGGAAACAATTTTAGGAGTGACAAAGATAAGCAGCTCTTGTCGCTCATTCTTATCTGATGTACTTCTAAACATAAATCCAAGGTAGGGAATATCACCTAAAAGCGGAACTTTACTTACACGGCTAATTAATTGCTGTTGGTAAATACCACCCAATACGATGGTTTCACCATGATCCACCAGCACTTGAGTACCAATACGTTGGGTATCAATAGAGACTGCCTCCCCCGTTGGTGTGGCAACTACTTTACCTTGAGAATCTTGAGTGATTTCTAAATCAAGAATGACCCGGTTATCTGGCGTTATTTGTGGGGTCACCCGTAGTGATAATACCGCTTTCTTAAATGTTACAGTCGTAGCGCCGCTTGAGCTGGCTTCGACATAAGGGATCTCGACCCCCTGTTCAATATAAGCCGCTTTCTGATTTGACGTCATAATACGCGGGCTAGCAATAATCTCACCTTTGTTTTCTTGCTCAAGCGCACTTAATTCAAGATCAAGCACAGTGCCATCCGCAAGCTTGGCAACAGAAAAAGCAATACTCGTTGCATTGACAGGCGCTGCCGGTAAGTTAACGTTTAGCCTATCGTTAAGACTAGGCAAAATACCAGCAGCAATATCATTAGCTCCCTCTAAGCTCCCTGACGTACCTTTCGTTCCTTGCTGGTCTGTAACCCCCCAACGTACACCGAGATCTTCCGCTACGTCGTCTTTCACTGTGACCATACGTGCTTCAATGAGTACCTGCTTAATCGGAATGTCTAGCACTTCGATTAAACGATAGATACTCTCAAGTGTTTCTTCAGTATCTTTGACCAATAAAGTATTGGTGCGCTCGTCGACAGCTACGCTACCGCGACTCGATAATAAACTAGAATCCTCACCCTTTAGCAGAATGGCAATATCGGCCGCTTTCGCATAATTAATCTGCAAATACTCTGAGTAAAGCGGTGCAAGCTCTTTCACTTCCTGGCGATTTTTAAGCTCTTGGCTCTCTCTTATGGCAATTTCTTCACTTGGAGCAATCATCAAGATATTACCTTCGATACGCTTGTCCAATCCTTTAGTTTGTAATATCAGGTCAAGTGCTTGATCCCAAGGCACATCGTCGAGCCTTAAGGTAATGTCGCCTTCTACTGTATCACTTACAACCAAGTTGAAATTGTTGTAGTCCGCAATGATCTGCAATACCGTTCTAACCGCCATATTTTGAAAGTTTAGTGACAGTGAGCGGCCATCATAGGTTTTCTCTTCTTTGGCAATATCAAGACGCGCTGCCTTTTCCATGCTCAAGATAAAAACGCGACCATCTTGTTGATAGTCATATTCATAACTACCTTCAATATCGATAAGAAAACGGCTGGTAAGATTTTCTTTAAACGTTTCAAAGCTATTAACTGGGGTGGCAAAGTCATGTACATCCATGACGTACAGTAGATCAGAACGTATATCGGTATTATACAATTTAAGCTCTAGTTTAGAGCCAACCTGCTCTACATTTGCAGCTACAGTGCTATTGTCTAATTTAACTAACAACTGGCCACCACCATTAGCAGTGCGTTTAAAGTCAATACTTTCGATCCCATTTACAAACGGATTATTACCACCAGCATGACGATTAATGACTTCGTCATTAATCGTCAGTCGATAAGTATTACCAACAACCCGGCCTTGATAGGCCTTAACGTCTTGTAGACCAACAAAGACTTGAAGATTGGCGCCGTTTTGCACTGTACTCACAGTTTCAACATCGACTGTATCAATCGGCAATGTTTGTTTCTCTAACCCTGAAATACTATCTGCAAACCCCAAAATGATCTGTGCTGGGTCGGCATTTAAGTCTATTTCAGGTTCTTCAATTGGCTGTTCAAACACCAACTGTAGCTCTAGCTGGTGATCAACTACTGCATGATATTTAACATCGATAAGCTTATTGGCAGCATTAGCAAGCGGAGCCATCCCTAATAGGAGCGCAAGGCTAAAAATAACCTTCATAAAAGACGCGCTAATGTCGCGGGCGCGGTGCGTGATAGACAATCTCATGATTCCCTCTGTCATCCTTATCATTCTCCTGTAAGTTCCATGCTGCTAGAGCGTTCTGTCCAGCAACCAGAACCATCTGGGATCAACTCTATAATTTCGATCGTTTGCGGCGTTACTTTGGCTATTTTTCCATGGTAAAGCCCCACATATTGACCAGTTCCGAGGCGGTAAACACTGCCGTCACTCGTCTCAAGTAGGGCCCAAATAGTATCAGCTTCACTTAGTGTTCCACGCATCTTCAAGTTATCTAGTGCATAGGTTTCTAAGCGGCCTTTTCGACGTTTTAAATCTGGCTGTAAACAATCCTTAGTGGTATCGATAACCTCTTCAGTCAACTCTCTTGACGGCGGCATATATGGGCTACGCATCAGGTCTGCTTGATAATCAAAATGTTCAAATTTGGGCGTTGCCTTAAGTGGCTTGATATGCGCTACATGTTGCGCTTTAGTTGTGGTGACAAATAGCTCTAAATCACTACGATCTCCGACACAACCTGTGAGCATGATAGCGAGCACAATCGCAGTATAAGATCTCATCATTTTGATGCACCCTTCTCTGCAGGCAGCTCCGCGCCCTCTTTAAAACGATAAGTCTTGGCGAGAATATCCATAGCGAGCCCGCCGCTGTCGTCTCGCTTAATCACGAAATCATGCAGGCTTACAATTCGAGGTAACTTTGCTACCCCACTAACAAGGTGTCCAAGTTGGTGATAATCACCACTTACAGCAATATTTATCGGAAATTCGATATAAAACTCTCTGACTATTTCAGAGTCCCAATCTAGGCTATTGATTCTAAGACCTGCATCAGTAGCCACAAATGTGATGTCATCGAGTAAGCCTGGCATCTCATTTTGAGAAGGTAGCATCTTTAATAGTTCAGCAAACTGTACTTCCATTACCGCCAGCTGTTCGCGATATAATTTAAGGTTAGCGGCCAGTTGGTACTTTGACTTGAAGTCACTCTTTAACTGTTGCTCTTTTTGCTGCTCAGCATTGAGTGCATCAAGTGCATCAGAGACAAACAAAAAATAACTGCCAACAAACACACAAATGGCAAGCAATGTTGCAAACACCACTTTAACCAATTTTGGCCAAGCACCTATGTTTTCAAAATCGATATCGTTAAATTGACTCAGATCGAGATTCATTTACTCGCCCCTTTAACCACACTCAAATCTGCGCTATCGCCATCGGTAATAGTGACTCTCAGCGTGAATCGTTGTAACTGCCTCAACTCTTCGTTCTGCGCAACAATAGATTGCATATTTGGATCTTGTAGCCAATCAGAGGTCTTAACTTTACGCATCATATTAGCGACATTATTATTTGACTCACTGCGACCTTCTATCCACAACATACTGCCTTTCTTTTCAATACTTGAAAGGTAGATCCCCGCAGGTACGATACGTACCAATTCATCTAAAACATGTGTCGGCAGGTTTCTAGATTGCTGTAGTCCTAAAATAATCTCGGTTCGGCGTTCAATATCTTTCTTGCGGGTTCTAATTTTGGTGATTTCTGCAATTTGCGCTTCAAGCAATTGAATTTCTGATTGTAAGTAGGCATTACGGCTTTTTTGATCATCAGAAACGACATCAATTGCCATTAAAGAGAGATAAACAACGAGACCAGAAACCAAGAAAACCAGTGCGAGTACACCGGTGTAGTCTCTCTTTTGTTTTTCGCGCGCTTCTTCTCGCCAAGGTAAGAGGTTTATGTTCGCCATTCAGCATAACTCCTTAACGCTAATCCACATGCCAACATATATTTACCAATGTCAGGTTGGAGCTGTTGCTTAACTGCATCATCGGCGTGCAAACAACCTTTAAACGGATCGCCTATAACAGTATTCACACCCAATTCATTAATCATCAGGTTTGTCATACCTTCAAGCTTGGCTGTTCCACCACACAATACGATATGGTCCACTCTGTCTTTGCCGCTAGAGGTACAATAGATTTGTAACGTGCGCTTTATCTGCTGAAGCAATTGAGTTTGAAAAGGGGATAACACTTCAAACATGTAATTACGTGGTAAATCACCCGCAAGCTTAGCTTGTTCTGCTTGCTCATAGGTCATGCCATAAAAAGAGAGTATCGACTGAGTAAATTGCTCTCCGCCAAATGCCTGCTCTCGGACAAATGTTGTTTCGCCATTTTCGACCACTGAAAATGTGGTGATGTTTGCACCAATATCAACCAGAGCCACGACTTTATTGTCTGCACCTTTTGGTAACTGCGCCGATATCATTTCAAAAGCACGGCCTAACGCATAACCTTCAACATCGACAACTTTTACTTCAAGGTTAGTTTCCTCAAGGGCATCGATTCGGCTATCAATATTTTCAGAGCGGCAAGCACTAAGTAGTACGTCGACTTTACTTGGATCTGTTTTATTGGCACTAAGCGTTTCAAAATCGATATTAACTTCGTCTAAGGAATAAGGAATAAGATTATCAGCTTCGATCTCTATCTGGGCTTCCATCTCTTCTTCACTTAAAGAAGAATCCATATAGATAACTTTGGTCATAACAGCAGAGCCAGATACGGCCACCGCGGCAAATTTCGTGGTTTTAGGAAGTGAGCGCTTAACCTGCTTCATTGCTTCGGAAACGGCTTCCGTATCACGAATTTCATGATCGTTTACCGCCCCCTTTTTTAGCGGGATAGCAGCATGACTTAGTATTTTATATCCATCAGCAGTCTTACTCAGCAGAATCGCTTTAACTTCATGGGAACCAATATCAATCCCAACCATCTGCGGAGCCTGACGCTTCCATATATTTGAAAGCATAGTCCAACGTCACTTTATTATTATTTTCAAAAATAGATTAGCACACAATCTACGCGTTATAGCTATTTGTACAAAATGTTTCTGGATTTTACAATTGCCATTTTATTGACTTTAAATAACTACTTATATCGCCCTATACTGTGTCAGACTAAAAACCTATATCATTTTTACTATCCACACTAATTTACAGCGATATACAGACATTAATGCTGACAAAAGCCGCTACACCAGTATTTATAACTAACGCCACAGTTCTGACGGAGGTTGATTTTCAGTCGTATTTATTTTCAATAAGATCGAATACCGCACAATTTAGGCGCTTCAATTTCTATTTAAGTCCTAATGTATGGCTATGTAATCAGTTGCATCTTAAGTACTCCCTTAATTCAAAGAAAAAACTTTGATAGGCAGAACTCTCGCCTATTTACACTTTTCTAGGTAATTTTGCAGCCAATCAAGCTAATTTGGTTAATCTAAACATTAATCCTTAGGCTTTTACTTCACCATTTCTTCAACGGCTTATATACTACGGGTCTTATTTACATTCATGGAATCTTCCTTTGAAGTGGTTAAAACGTTTAGTTATTGCTTTCTTTAGCCTTGGGCTACTTGGCATTGGTGCTATTGTGGCAGCGTATTTTTATGTGCTTCCTGAGCTACCCGATGTCACTACGCTTAAGACGGTAAAACTACAAACGCCATTGAGGATTTATAGTAGTGACGGCAAATTGATCTCTCAATTTGGTGAGAAACGCCGTATTCCAGTTCATTATGAAGATGTACCTGAACAACTCATTAACGCGGTACTGGATACTGAGGATGCACGCTTTTTCGAACATAAAGGTATCGACCCAATTGGTATCATTCGTGCAGCATTTATTTTGGTGACCACAGGCAAAAAGAGTCAGGGTGCAAGTACAATTACCCAGCAAGTCGCTCGAGGCTTCTTTTTAACCCGAGACAAAACCTATATCCGTAAGACAAAAGAGATCTTTCTCGCCTTAAAAATTGAGAAAGCGCTCAATAAAGAAGAGATCTTAACTCTCTACCTTAACCGTTCTTTTCTTGGCAACCGTGCTTACGGTGTTGGAGCTGCAGCTCAAGTTTATTACGGTAAAGAACTAAACGAACTGACTCTTCCTGAAATGGCGATGATTGCCGGCTTACCGCAATCACCTTCTGCGGCTAATCCAATTAGAAATTCAACTCGTGCTCTCAATCGTCGGAACTGGGTGCTCAGTCGTATGCTTGAGAAACGAAATATCACCCAAGCCCTATATGAAGAAGCGATACAGGCACCAATCACCGCGAAATACCATGGCGCAGTCATCGATTTATATGCCCCTTATATTTCGGAAATGGCACGTGATTACTTAGTTGAAAAGTACGGTGAAGAGGAAGCGTATACCGGCGGCTACGACATCTACACCACCGTCGACTCTAAACTGCAGATGGATGCACAAAAAGCCCTCCGTAATAATGTTTATGCTTACGATGAGCGTCATGGTTACCGCGGGCGAACCAAAGTACTTTGGAGCGATGTTCAGCCTGACGATGAAGAGATAAAGGCCAAATTAAAGCAGACTGGTTCATTTCAAGGGATGTATCCTGCAGCAGTGCTCAGCGTTGATGAGCAGAGTGCGAAGGTGGTGACCGCTAAAGGGGAGATATACGAACTTCCATGGGATGGCATTAAGTGGGCACGAAAGTTCATCACTAATAAACGTCAAGGCAAGGCGCCTAAACTTGCAACCGAGGTACTAACCGCAGGGCAACAAGTTTGGATCCGTAACAATGGCAGTATTTGGCAACTCAGCCAGGTACCGTTAGTCGCTAGCGCTATTGTGTCAGTTGACCCACATGATGGTGCGATTCGTAATTTAGTCGGTGGCTTTAGCTTTTACATGAGCCAGTATAACCGTGTCACTCAAGCTAAACGTCAGCTAGGTTCTAACATCAAGCCATTTATCTATACTGCGGCTTTAGAGAAGGGCTATACCTTATCAACCTTGATCAACAACGCGCCGATTAATAAACCTGATACACGCCAAGGCACTGCTTGGCGCCCTAAAAACTCTCCAGATGTCTATGGCGGTCCAACAAGACTTCGTGTCGGTCTCGCTCAGTCAATTAACGTAATGTCGGTTCGCGCTATGCGCTATAGCGGATTAGATGCAACCATTGCGCAGCTAGTGAAGTTTGGTTTTGATCCTGCTGATTTACCTCGTAATGAATCTATAGCATTGGGTTCACCATCGGTAACTCCACTACAAGTGGTCACCGCCTTTTCAACCTTTGCTAATGGCGGCTACCTAGTCGAACCTTACTTTATTGAAAGAGTAGAATCGGCCAATGGTGATTTGATTGAATCTGCTAATCCGACCCTTGCTTGTACACCTACAGCAACAGAACCGCTATTAGCTGATGATCCTTTTGCAGCTATGGCCAATGAACTACAGAGTGAAGTGCCAGAAGAAATGGATAGTACAACCCCAGCCACAATGCAGTGTGGTAATGAGGACTCACGTTTTGCGCCACAAATTATTTCCGAGCAAACAGCTTTCCTTATTACCGAGTCGCTCAAAAGCGTTATTTGGGGCGGCGGTGATTGGAGTAAAGGCACTGGTTGGAATGGTACAGCCTGGCGTGCAGCAAGAGTGGTTAAACGCCGAGATATTGCCGGCAAAACCGGTACTACTAACGAATCTCGCGACACTTGGTTTAGTGGCTTTAACCCTAAACTGGCCACCACGGTTTGGGTTGGTTTCGATGATCATAGCCAAGAGCTAGGCCGAACAAGCTGGAATGCTAATGGTGCCAAAGATCAGATATCACTGGCAGAAGCTGGCGCAAAAACAGCTGGCCCCGCTTGGAATGAGTTTATGAAGGATGCACTGGCAGGTACACCTGTTGAACCGACCAAAACACCTGAAGGCATTGTTTCTGCGCGTATCGATTTAGCCACAGGCAAGTTAAGCCGTAAAACGGACTATACCACCCGATTTGAGTACTTTATTGCTGGTACTGAGCCGACTGAATATGTTACTGAACAAGAGGAAGACAACAGCGATATCTTTATCGATAAGTCTGAGGAAGAAGATCTGTTTCAGTAATTACATCAATTAAAAAGGCGGCTATTTCTATAGAAATAGCCGCCTTTTATTATTGACCTAATCGTGGTTTAACTTATACCAATTGCATTAAAAGTTTGACCATTCAACGGGAATTCAAAACGTTGTAGGCAAGTAGTGGGATTTGAGCTAATAGTTATTCTATATCCAAATCCCATAGCGAAGCATACAGCGTTTTGAAACCCGCACTACGTGAGCCCTTCAGTCTTTCCACTTCTGCTTTGCATTGGCTTAAAAGGGAATAACCATTTCTTTACCAATGCGCTTTGAATTGAAAAGGCTGAGGGGCTCTGAAATGGTCAAATACTTAATGCAATTGGTATTACTTGTTTTCCCGCAAGTGCAGATTTAACTTGTGGAAGCGAAGTACCACCTAATGCTTCACGTTTAGCCAAACAAGACTCAATCGTTAGGCACTCATACACATCCGCTTCAATAATTGCGCTAAAGCTCTGCAGCTCTTCTAAAGGCAAGTCTTCCAGCGGTGTTTGTTTCGCAATAGCATTAACAACGGCTTCACCGACCACATGGTGCGCCTCTCTAAACGGCATACCTTTAGCCACTAAGTAATCAGCCAGCTCCGTCGAGTTTGCATAGCCTTGCTGCGCAGCGCTTAATGTTCTTTCACGATTAACTTGTAAACCACTTAGCACTAATGCTGCCATCTCTAGACAAATCGCCCAGCTGTCCATAACATCAAACAGCCCCTCTTTATCCTCTTGCATATCTTTATTATAAGCCAGTGGCAGAGCTTTCATCGTAGTAAGAATACCGATTAAGCTGCCATACACCCTACCCGTCTTGCCCCTAATCAGCTCAAGAGCATCAGGGTTTTTCTTTTGTGGCATTAGCGACGAGCCCGATGTCACTTCGTCATCTAATTCGATAAAGCCCGCTTCACCACTGTTAAAGAAGATAAGATCTTCAGCCATACGGCTCAAATGCATCATGCTAATTGAGGCATCGCTACAGATCTCTACCACATGATCTCTATCAGAGACAGTATCTAAACTGTTAAGCGTTGGGCTTGCGAAACCGAGCGACTGCGCAAGCTTTACTCTGTCCATTGGATAAGCAGTACCCGCTAACGCACCAGTCCCTAAAGGACAAGTATCGGCGCGCTTCAAAGCATCTTGCAGTCGACTGATATCACGCTCAAACATCTCAACATAGGCGAGACACCAGTGGCCGAATAAAACCGGCTGCGCTCTTTGCAAATGAGTGTAACCAGGCATAACAGCATCGATTTCACGCTCCGCGAGTTCGATAAGTGCAGTTCTTAATTTGCCTAGCAGTTCAAGTAGCTCCTGGCCCTCTTTTTTACACCAAAGCTTAAGATCGGTTGCGACCTGATCGTTACGCGAACGACCTGTGTGTAACTTTTTACCTAAATCACCCACTTTCGCTATTAGAGATTGCTCAACAAAGCTATGAATATCTTCTGCACCTGAAGCGATAATCAACTCAGGGTTCGTCGATGTTTCCGCTAACAGCTCGTTTAACGCAGCATGTAATTGGGTGCACTCGTCAGTGGTTAATACCCCAACTTGAGTAATAGCACTTGCCCACGCAATCGAACCGATAATATCTTGCTCAATCAGGCGGTAATCCACAGGCAATGAGTCGTTAAAAAGTTTGAACAGTGCGCTGCTCTCTTGGCTAAATCTGCCACCCCATAATGCCATGCTGGCTTCCTCTTAAATGCTGGGCGGACTGCTCGTCCGCCATTTAAATATTAAAATTGATGAGTAATTTTACGAATATTACTTGTTGTGACCGTGTAACGCTCTGATCCGGCTAGACAGAGAATACAAACGGATAAAGCCCTCAGCATCCTTCTGGTTATAAACATCATCTTCACCAAAAGTAGCAAACTCTTCAGAATATAAGCTGTTAGGTGAACGTTTTTTCACTGCACTCGCTTGGCCTTTGTAGAGTTTAATGACCACTTCACCATTAACCAGATCCGCCAGCGGCTTTGAAGCACCCAGTAGTGACTCACAAAGCGGTGTAAACCAACGGCCATCATAAACAAGGTGAGCCATTTGAGCGCCAACTTGCTCTCGCCATTCACGGCTCGTTTTATCCAGTACCAACTCTTCAATTGCACGTAGTGCAGCGAACATCACTGTGCCGCCTGGCGTTTCGTAACAGCCACGAGACTTCATGCCCACCAGCCTGTTCTCAGTAATATCGATCCGTCCCACGCCATGTGCGCCAGCAAGGTCATTAAGTAACATTAAAGCCTTGTAAGGGGACAATGCCTCACCGTTTACCTTAGTGATCTTGCCTTGCTCTAACTCTAATGCCACATATTCTGGTGTATTCGGTGCGTCTTCTGGTGCAACGGTCATGGTCCACACGCCTTGAGTCGGCTCGTTCCATGGATCTTCTAATTCACCACCTTCATGGGAGATATGCCAAGCGTTAGCGTCACGGCTATAAATCTTAGTCGCAGAAGCTGTCGTTTCGATATTACGTTCAGCAAGGTAATCAAGCAGATCTTCACGGCTTACCATCTCCCACTCACGCCAAGGGGCTATCACCTTAAGATCGGGGGCTAATGCCGCAAAACAACCTTCGAAACGTACTTGGTCATTACCTTTACCTGTACAACCATGACATACAGCATCTGCACCAACTTTACGGGCTACTTCTACCTGAGCTTTAGCGATAATAGGTCTCGCCATCGAGGTACCTAGCAGGTATGTACCCTCATAAATGGCGCCAGTTGCAATCGTTGGGTAGATATAATCAGCCACCAGCTCTTCTTTCAAGTCGACGATATAACACTCGGAAGCGCCAGATGCGATTGCCTTTTCATGCAAACCTTCAAGCTCTTCTGAGCCTTGACCCACATCGGCACAGAAAGCGACGATCTCGCAGTTATCATAAGTTTCCTTAAGCCAAGGGATAATCGCCGAAGTATCAAGGCCACCTGAGTACGCAAGTACAACTTTTTTAACGTCTGTTTTCTTTGTTTCTGCTGACATTTTATTTCCTACCACTTTATTTCTGGTTTAGCTCGCCAACGCGAACCCACACAAATTATTGACTAAATAGAGTTACAAGCACGGCATTTTGCGCATGCATACGATTCTCAGCCTGTTGCAGTATTAATGAACACTCACCATCTACAATCTCTGCTGTTGCTTCGACTTCTCTATACGCTGGCAAGCAATGCATGAAGTGCTTAGCACCCGCCGCGGCCATTAACTCGGCATTAACTTGATAAGGCTTAAATTTGGCTTCAATCTCTTCCATTGATGCATTGTCTCCCATCGAAATCCATGTATCGGTATAGATGGCATCATGGTTTGCTATCGCCTCAATGTCTGAGCTAAGCACTAACGTGCCACCATGCTTTGCAGCTAATGCTTGAGCTTCACAAACAAGGTTACCATCAGGGAAATGACCTGGTGGGCACAACACTGTGAGGTGCGCACCTAATATTGCGGCGCCAAACATCAATGAGTGTGTCACGTTGTTACCATCACCAACGTAAGCAAGCTTTACTTTACTCACATCGCCATACTGCTCAGACAAGGTTAAAAAGTCGGCTAAACCCTGACAAGGGTGATAAAGATCAGATAATGCATTTATCACAGGTACCGAACCGTGCTCTGCTAGCTGCTCAATGGTTGAGTGCAAGAAAGTTCTCGCAACTATAGCGTCTGCCCAACAAGAGATGTTGGCGGCAAAATCAGATACAGGCTCACGTTTACCCAGCGCACCATTTTGTTGATCGAGGTACAAACAGTGACCACCTAGCTTATTGATACCAATATCAAAGCTGACACGGGTTCTTAGTGAAGGCTTTTCAAATAGCATCACCACACTTTTACCGTCGAGAGCTTTTCTGTAATCCGCTGGGTTTGCTTTAATATTTTTTGCTAACGCTAGCAAGTCTAAAAGCTGCTGTTGCGATAGGTCTTTAATTGATAATAGATGGTTCATGAAACCGCTCCCTAAGGTTGAATCTGAGTACCAACGGCTTCACCGTTGCTTAGTGCAATAAGTTGTTCGGCATGACGCCAAGATGCGATTTGAACGGCTTGCCCCATCGACTCCGCAACATCAAGAGCGGCTTCGACCTTAACTTTCATGCCTTTTTCAATCACACCAATCTTAGTTAGTTCGTTAATTTCTTTACGATTCAAGCTGCTGATCAGTTGTCCTTTGCCATCAAGTACACCTGAAACATCAGACAACAACACAAGGTTGCCGGCAACAAGTTTTGCTAGTGCAGTGGCCGCTTGATCTGCATTCACATTCAGCATTTCGCCTTGGCTACTGATGGCAATGGAGCTCACAATTGGCATCCAGCCTTTAGCTAATACAAACTCTAAGTAACTGGCATCATTTGGCTCAACTTCACCAACGAATCCGAGTTGTGGATCTTTAATGCTCGCTGTCATCATGTCAGCATCGGCAAGGCTCATACCTAAACAGGTGATGCCAGCTTTGATTGCTGCAGCCTGCAGGATTTTATTCGAGGTACCAGCGAGTGCGCCGACAATAACCGGAACCTGTTCAGCAGGAGTAATCCTTAACCCGTCTAACTTTTCAGTGACCATGTTATTGGCTTTAAGCTGCTCATCGACCAAGCATCCACCACCGTGCACCATAATCAATGGTTGACCATCTGCAAGGATCTTTGCCGCAGTCTCCATTAAACGTGCCATGCCCATTTCACACTGTAACAGTGCTCCACCGACTTTCAGTACCATGACAGGTTTAGTATTCAGCTCTGTATTTAATGTTGCCATTTTAGGATCCAAAGTTGTTATTTTAACAATTCGTTAAAATGAATCTTTATGCATTGCAAGGCTTGACTCGCAGCCCCCTTCATTAAGTTGTCAATTGCACTTGTGACCACGAGGTAATTTGTTTCAGGGTCAAACTTCCAACCGATAAGGCAGTTAGGTGTTTGCACCACATCATCAACTTTCGGAAATTGATTCTGCTTTACCGTTACAAGGGGCGCATTGTCATAACACTGATAAGCCGCTTCAATATCTTTAGCCGTGGTGCCTTGAGCCAATTGCACCGTAATGGTGGCAAGTATGCCGCGTTTAAAATTTCCCAGATGAGGAGTAAAGATAACTTCTTGGCCTAGCTGGGTCGCAATTTCAGGTTGATGCCTATGCCCAAGTACGCCGTATGGCGTTAAGCTCACCTCACAAAAGCTAGTATGCAGTTGCGCTTTTCTACCCGCCCCTGTCACACCACTGACTGCATTAATCACCGGCATTACATCGGTAAGTAAATCGGCCAGAGGCTTAAGTGCCGTGAGTGATGCAGTAGGATAACAACCCGGTACCGCGATCATTTTACTGGTTGCGATTTTCTCTGCATTCCATTCCGCTAAACCATAAACAGCATCAGCAAGCACTTGTGGATATTCATGAGTAAAACCATACCACTTAGGATATTTATCTAACGCTTCAAACCGATAAGCACCACTTAAGTCAAACACCGCTAGACCTTGCTGATAAAACCAAGCCGCTAAGTGTAAACTCACTACATGGTCTGTCGCTAACACGACAGCGTCAGCCTGCTCAACAATTGCGGCTTTAGCATCATCGTTTAGTGGGCTTAAACAAAGATGAATATGGCTGTATGTAGGGTACAACTCTGCAAGAGCTTTACCTTTATCTAAGCTATTTTCAGAAACATAAAGACCTTGAATGGATAAGCCCATTTCAGCATTTATGAGAGAGGTAATCTGCGCTCCGGTATAACCGCTAGCGCCAATAATGGCTATATTTTTCATAGTCTATGACTTTAAAACCTTTATCTTGAATTTAGATGACAAAACGAAAAAAAGAGTGGGCACAACTTAAGCCCTGGCTGAACACCATTAAAGACAAGTTTATCGTCGCAGGAATTGGGTAGGATTGACCTTAATACTTAATAATTGAACTAGGTTAAACATATATACTCTCATCTAAAGGCCATCAAAATATGGTACTTATCTTAGCTGTTTGATAGACTAACATACAAATTTAATTATGCAATATATTTGAATATATATTTAGGTATTTTTTAATGACTACACTCCCTACATTAAAAAGCAGCTTCACTCAGCTAATCGGTTCACCATCGATCAGCGCATTAGAAGCACAACATGACATGAGCAATAAGGCCGTTATTGCACTACTGCATAATTGGTTTACAGATTTAGGCATGAGCTGCCAAGCACATCCCGTTGCTAATACTCGTGATAAACACAACTTTGTCGCCTCTTATGGTAACGGCCAAGGTGGGCTTTTATTGGCAGGCCATACAGACACAGTACCATTTGATGAAGGGCGCTGGAGTCAAGATCCTTTTCAACTGGTTGAGAAAAATGACCGCTGGTATGGTTTAGGTACCTGTGACATGAAAGGTTTCTTTGCTTTAGTGCTAGAAGCATTAAAAGAGATGCCGATGGATAAGTTCAAGCGACCTTTGCATATATTGGCCAGCGCTGATGAAGAAACCACCATGAACGGCGCAAAAGCATTTGCCGCTGCAAAATCTATCAGCCCTGATTACGCTATTATTGGCGAGCCCACTAGCTTAAAGCCTGTATATATGCATAAAGGTCATTTTACTCAAGGTATACGGGTAACAGGTCGAAGCGGTCACTCGTCAGATCCCGCTAAAGGGCTCAATGCCATTGAGGTCATGCATATAGTCACCGGACAGCTGCTTAAACTTAAGCAGCATTTAGCTGAAAACTACCGTGAAGAGGCTTTTAGTGTGCCATACCCTACTATGAACTTTGGCCATATCCACGGTGGCGATGCAGCTAATAGAATATGTGGTTGCTGCGATCTACATATCGACCTAAGGCCAATCCCAGGTTTAGGCCTGGAAGAGTTAGAGCTGATGGTGGCAAATTACCTAGAGCCAGTTTCTAGCCAGTATCCGGGCTGTATAAGTGTCGCACCTTTGTACCCAGGCTCAGAGCCCTTTGCCGATGATAAAGACAGTAGTTGGAGCAAGTTAGTAGCACAACTTTCACAGAGTGAACCGGAAGTGGTCAACTACGCCACTGAAGCTCCCTATATTAGCCAACTCGGTTGTCAAACATTGGTGCTGGGACCAGGAAGCATTGAACAAGCTCACCAACCCGATGAGTTTCTTGATCTGCACTACTTAGATAAAACTAAAAAGCTATTAAAAGAACTGATTTATCATGCTTGTATAAAATAATTCACCTTGTCAGATTAGATATTTAGTGCAAAGTCATTCTAAGCGCCATAATTAGTATGGTTAAAGTGAGGTAGAGCACATTCAGACACGGTAACCCGAACTAGATCATTGCCTAGTGTGCTATCGCTAGGTATTGTGATCGATTAGCTTACTGATATGGAGCACGTATGGTTGATATGTATGCGTCGTTAAGGTCAAACGTTGGTACCTTAGGACAGATTTTAGGTGATACAATTCGTACCGATCTCGATGACACTTTTTTGGATAAAATCGAGCAGATCCGCCACCTCTCAAAAAGTTCACGTCAAGGCAACGATGCTGCCCGCGAAGAGATGCTGACCCTACTATCGGCATTAAGTGATGACGAACTAGTGCCATTCGCCAAAGCCTTTAACCAGTTTCTAAACTTGGCAAACATTGCCGAACAATTCCATACAATTAGCCGTAATTGCGATGAGCTTGTCTGTGTACCGGATCCTGTAGAGCAGCTTTTAGGCAGAATGCTCGGCGGTAATATCGATCAAGAAAAAATGCTTGAGTGTTTAAAGAGCCTCGATATTGACCTAGTACTCACAGCCCACCCAACAGAGATCTCAAGACGAACTTTAATTCAAAAGTATTCTGCCGTCGTCGACTCACTTACTGCGCTAGAAAACCCTCAGTTAACTGAGCAAGAGAAAAAGCAGCATCATCTGCGTTTACGTCAACTTATCGCTCAGATTTGGCATACCAATGAGATCCGTAATGAGCGTCCGACTCCGGTAGATGAAGCTCGTTGGGGATTAAGCACCATTGAAGTGTCATTATGGCAAGCGATTCCAGATTTCTTGCGTCAGCTAAACCAGCAAGTAGAAGAACGTACCAATACTCAACTGCCCATTGATATCGCTCCGGTAAGATTCTCTAGCTGGATGGGGGGTGATCGCGATGGTAACCCTTTTGTAACTTCAGTTGTCACTCAAGAGGTGCTCGACCGTAATCGCCATTCCGCTGCCAGGCTCTACCTCAAAGACGTAGTTCTTCTGGTTAACGACCTGTCTATGGAAACCGCAAACGATGAACTACTTGCCTATACCAACAACAGCAACGAGCCTTATCGAGACGTCTTAAGAGATCTTCGTGGCAAACTAAGAAATACCATCGATTACCTCAATGCCAGACTTGAAGGTCATAAGCCCGAGGTCGACTTAGCTGACATCATTTGGGATGAAAGAGATCTCAAAGAACCGCTAATGATGCTTTATAGGAGCTTAAGTGATTGTGGCATGAGCCTTATTGCTAATGGTCTATTGCTCGATATGCTGCGCCGAATAGCCTGTTTTGGTATCCATATGCTGAGACTCGATATTCGCCAAGATGCACAGCGCCACGCTGATGTTATTGCGGAACTAACACGATACTTAGGCATGGGCGACTATGCACATTGGGGGGAAGCTGAAAAGCAATCTTTCCTACTTAGAGAGCTAACTAGCAAGCGACCGCTAATCCCATCAAATTGGCAAGGTAGTGATGAGGTTGCAGAAGTACTGCGTACCTGTCGATTGGTCGCTACACAACCAGCACGAGCCATGGGGTCTTATGTTATTTCGATGGCCAGCCAGCCCTCCGATGTTTTAACAGTATTACTGTTACTCAAAGAAACAGGTTGCCCACATCCAATGCGTGTTGTACCGCTGTTTGAGACATTAGACGATCTTAACAATGCGTCTCAGTGTATGTCTTCACTCTTTAGCATCGATTGGTATCGTGGCTATACCAAAGGCATACAGGAGGTGATGATCGGTTATTCCGATTCAGCTAAGGATGCTGGAGTGATGGCTGCGGCTTGGGCGCAGTACAGTGCCCAAGAAAAACTAGTCGCTGTCAGTCAGGACGCCGATATCAAGCTTACCCTCTTCCATGGACGTGGCGGTACAATCGGTCGAGGAGGCGGGCCTGCACATGAAGCGATTCTATCGCAACCGCCTGGTTCTGTTGATGGTCGTATACGTGTAACAGAGCAAGGAGAGATGATCCGCTTCAAGTTTGGTCTGCCTAAGCTCGCGGTACAAAGTCTCGCGCTATATACCTCAGCGGTGATGGAAGCAACACTGCTGCCACCGCCAGAGCCCAAACCAGAGTGGCGCAGGTGCATGGAGCTACTTGCCGATGAGTCAGTACTCGCTTACCGCGCTATCGTACGGGAAGAAGCTGATTTCGTTTCCTACTTTAGAGCAGCAACCCCAGAGGTTGAACTTGGTAAACTGCCATTAGGTAGCCGCCCAGCAAAACGCCGTATCGATGGCGGTATTGAAAGCCTGCGTGCGATTCCATGGATCTTTGCTTGGTCACAAAACCGCTTAATGTTACCAGCGTGGCTCGGAGCCGGTGAAGCACTACAAGCTGCATCCTTGAGAGGCGAACTGCCATTACTTCAAGAGATGGAGCAAGAGTGGCCATTCTTTAAAACCCGCATTTCGATGCTAGAGATGGTTTACGCAAAAGCTGAGCCAAACTTAGCCAAATACTATGAAACCAGCTTAGTGCCCAAAGAGCTACATCACTTAGGGGTACAACTGCGTGAACGTCTAGCGATTGGTGTCGATGCAGTGCTTGAGCTCACTCAAGCGGAAAGCTTAATGTCTCACACTCCTTGGAACAGAGAATCTGTCGAGTTGAGAAATCCCTATATTGATCCGCTTAACTTCCTGCAAGCTGAGCTATTAGCTCGTACCCGCAGAGAAGAAGAGACCTCAAAAAATGTAGAGCTTGCTTTAATGCTGACTATTGCAGGTGTCGCTGCCGGTATGAGAAACACAGGTTAATGAAGATGCTTAAAATCACGCTTTGCGCACTATCGCTATTGCTGACAGGTTGTGTCAGTCAGTACAGCATTACTGAAAGTGAGTTAGAAGGCTACTTAAGTGATGAGATGCACTTTGAGATCAACCAAGGTAACCAGATCTTTGGTATTGAACTCAAAGTAAATGACATTGATGTTACTTTAGGTGCTAAGCCCAATACCATGTCCGTAATGGCGTCCACCCTGGTAAAAGTGCGCAACCCGATGCTACCTATCAGTGCTGACTTGACTGCCGAGTTCGAAGCGGAGCCTTGGTATGATGCTAGTAATCAGAGTGTGTATCTGCGTAATCTTAATTTGGTAAAAGTAGAGTCTAAGCCAAAGGATATCGAGAAAGCGATTGGCTCTATTGCACCGCAGCTTATGGGGTTTCTAACACAGTTTTTAGAAACTCAACCTGTGTATGTGCTCGATACAAAGGAGTCTAATCAAGCATTAATCGCCGAAATGACCAAGCGTATTGAAGTAAAGCCAGGCAAATTGGTGCTAGTGTTTGACGAGTAAAAGCTGATCTAAACCACCAAACATAAGGCAGTAATGAACATTTCATTACTGCCTTTTTATTAAACTTAGTTATTTTTGAAAACGTTTAATCGATCCATAATCGACTATTACGGCTTCATCAAGTAATTCTCGACGCAGCATATCAAATGCTACAGCAGTACTTAAACTACGCACTAAATCCCGAGAGCGACGTGGTAACTTAATCATTTGGCTATAAACTCCGCTCTTAGTTGCCAGTGCTATCGCGACAGTACCAACAGGCTTATCCTCTGTTCCGCCTGTAGGGCCAGCAATACCGCTTGTCGCTAATGCATAATCACTATTTAAAATAGCTCTAGCACCTGACGCCATCTCCTCGACAGTTGCTATAGATACCGCACCATGATCATCTAAGGTTTCTGGTTTAACCCCTAGTACTTTAACCTTTGATTCGTTACTGTAAGTAACGAGTCCTTGATCTAAGTAAGCTGAACTTCCAGCATGTGAAATCAATTGACTTGCAATCATGCCGCCAGTACATGACTCTGCCGCACTCAAGGTCTTCCCTGAATCAATCAACAACGCATGGATCTCTTCAGCTAGACTCTTTTTATTATTTGCTACTATCGCAGTGCCTAACAGGAAACGGATCTGCGCTTCAATCTTATCCATCTCACTTATTGCTGCTTTACCACGTGCAAACAACTTAATTTCAATATGTGGCATTGAGCTGCGGTAACCAATGGTGATCCCCTCAGGTAATACAATGGTTTCTAATGCATCAGCTAGAGACGATTCGCCTTGTCCTAATGTCAGATATTTACGCAATGCAACATCACCCGCTATTTCAAACCTTTCATTAATGAAAGGAATGAATTGCTCTTTAATCATCTGTTTAAACTCAAAAGGCACCCCTGGAGTAAAAAACAACCAAGCCCGATTTAGTTTTACGGCAAATCCACAGGCTGTACCTACAGGGTTATCTATCATGATGGCTGATTCTGGTATTAGTGCTTGCTTAAGATTACTCTCTGCCATCACTCGTCCATTACGAGTAAACCAATCATCTAAGCGATCTCGCCAGATTTTATTCTCCACCAAAGGCTCACCTTTTGCTAATGCCATTGCTTCTGAGGATAAATCATCACTGGTAGGGCCTAAGCCACCATTAACGACAATGACATCGGCCTCAGTGCTTCGCTCTTGAAAAACAGCGACCAGATCTTCAAGCCTATCACCAACGGTAATTCTCCGTTGGCACTCGACTCCATGCTCCATTAGCATATTGGCAAACCATGCTGCATTAGTATCAACTATCTGACCTGCTAATACTTCTTCGCCTGTACAAATCATTTCTAGCTTCATTGGGCAATCCCTAGCAATTAATTGCTGTTAAATTAGGAGAGCTAAGCGCTAATAGCAATAACCAATTGCCATTATGTTCTCAATTCATGTGAAGTAGTGTTTACGCATCATCGACATGCTTGGATTCAAAGTGCCCGAAGCAGTCTAAAAAACCTAATCTCTAACAGGTAAGGAGAGACAAAAGCAGAAAAAGTAGACGAGTAAAGTAGTAAAGAAACGGCTAATTCGCAAATTGCAGACGTAAAAAGGCCCGTTGCGTTAGCAACGGGCTTAATACTCTCTGACGAGAAATTAGGCGCCTGGAAATGACCTACTCTCACATGGGGAAACCCCACACTACCATCGGCGATACTGTGTTTCACTTCTGAGTTCGGAATGGGATCAGGTGGGACCACAGCTCTATGGTTTCCAGACAAATTTGGCAAATTTAGAAAGCTGTTACTCGCTACGGCAAGTAATATTAAATTATTGAGTTCGACACCACATTAAGTGTCACTCTTTTCAGAGTAGTTCTAACTTCGATGAGGTAAAAACATCAGTCTCATACACCCTCCATGGATGGAGGAAGTGCCTTAAATGCATGGAGCATTTTTGGCCAAAACCCATCAGGGTTGTATGGTTAAGCCTCACGAGTCATTAGTATCAGTTAGCTCAACGCCTCACAACGCTTACACACCTGACCTATCAACGTCCTAGTCTCGAACGGCTCTTTAGAGGAATTAAATTCCTAGGGATGACTCATCTTAGGACTCGCTTCCCGCTTAGATGCTTTCAGCGGTTATCGATTCCGAACGTAGCTACCGGGCAATGCTATTGGCATAACAACCCGAACACCAGCGGTTCGTCCACTCCGGTCCTCTCGTACTAGGAGCAGCTTCCTTCAATCATCCAACGCCCACGGCAGATAGGGACCGAACTGTCTCACGACGTTCTGAACCCAGCTCGCGTACCACTTTAAATGGCGAACAGCCATACCCTTGGGACCGACTTCAGCCCCAGGATGTGATGAGCCGACATCGAGGTGCCAAACACCGCCGTCGATATGAACTCTTGGGCGGTATCAGCCTGTTATCCCCGGCGTACCTTTTATCCGTTGAGCGATGGCCCTTCCATACAGAACCACCGGATCACTATGACCTACTTTCGTACCTGCTCGACGTGTATGTCTCGCAGTTAAGCTGGCTTATGCCATTGCACTAACCGTACGATGTCCGACCGTACTTAGCCAACCTTCGTGCTCCTCCGTTACTCTTTGGGAGGAGACCGCCCCAGTCAAACTACCCACCAGGCACTGTCCCGAACCCCGATTCAGGGGCCGCGGTTAGAACATCAAAACTACAAGGGTGGTATTTCAAGGTTGACTCCACTCCATCTAGCGACGAAGCTTCAAAGTCTCCCACCTATCCTACACATGTAGGTTCAATGTTCAGTGCCAAGCTATAGTAAAGGTGCACGGGGTCTTTCCGTCTAGCCGCGGGTATACGGCATCTTCACCGCAATTTCAACTTCACTGAGTCTCGGCTGGAGACAGCGTGGCCATCATTACGCCATTCGTGCAGGTCGGAACTTACCCGACAAGGAATTTCGCTACCTTAGGACCGTTATAGTTACGGCCGCCGTTTACCGGGGCTTCGATCATGAGCTTCTCCGAAGATAACCCAATCAATTAACCTTCCGGCACCGGGCAGGCGTCATACCGTATACTTCCTCTTGCGAGTTTGCACAGTACTGTGTTTTTGATAAACAGTTGCAGCCACCTGGTATCTGCGACTGCCAGCAGCTTAGAGAGCAAGTCTCATCACCGCCGGCAGCGTACCTTCTCCCGAAGTTACGGTACCATTTTGCCTAGTTCCTTCAGCCGAGTTCTCTCAAGCGCCTTGGTATTCTCTACCCAACCACCTGTGTCGGTTTGGGGTACGATTCCTACTAACCTGAAGCTTAGAAGATTTTCCTGGAAGCATGGCATCAACTACTTCAGTCCCTTAGGACCTCGTCATCAACTCTCAGCCTAGTGTGTACCCGGATTTGCCTAAGTACACAGCCTACAGCCTTAAACGCGGACAACCAACGCCGCGCTAGCCTAGCCTTCTCCGTCTCTCCATCGCAGTTAGCAGAAGTACAGGAATATTAACCTGTTTCCCATCGACTACGCCTTTCGGCCTCGCCTTAGGGGTCGACTCACCCTGCCCTGATTAACATTGGACAGGAACCCTTGGTCTTTCGGCGAGGGAGTTTTTCACTCCCTTTATCGTTACTCATGTCAGCATTCGCACTTCTGATACCTCCAGTGTGGGTTACCCCTTCACCTTCAACGGCTTACAGAACGCTCCTCTACCGCACTAGTGTAAACACTAGTACCCATAGCTTCGGTGTATTGCTTAGCCCCGTTAAATCTTCCGCGCAGGCCGACTCGACTAGTGAGCTATTACGCTTTCTTTAAATGATGGCTGCTTCTAAGCCAACATCCTAGCTGTCTAAGCCTTCCCACATCGTTTCCCACTTAGCAATAACTTTGGGACCTTAGCTGATGGTCTGGGTTGTTTCCCTTTTCACGACGGACGTTAGCACCCGCCGTGTGTCTCCCGTATAGTACTCATTGGTATTCGGAGTTTGCAAAGGGTTGGTAAGTCGGGATGACCCCCTAGCCTTAACAGTGCTCTACCCCCAATGGTATTCGTACGAGGCGCTACCTAAATAGCTTTCGAGGAGAACCAGATATCTCCCGGTTTGATTGGCCTTTCACCCCCAGCCACAAGTCATCCGCTCATTTTTCAACATAAGTCGGTTCGGTCCTCCAGTTGATGTTACTCAACCTTCAACCTGCCCATGGCTAGATCACCGGGTTTCGGGTCTACACCTTGCAACTAAACGCGCAGTTAACACTCGGTTTCCCTACGGCTCCGCTATTCGCTTAACCTCGCTACAAAATGTAAGTCGCTGACCCATTATACAAAAGGTACGCAGTCACAGTCTCAAGAACCGCTCCCACTGCTTGTACGTATACGGTTTCAGGTTCTATTTCACTCCCCTCACAGGGGTTCTTTTCGCCTTTCCCTCACGGTACTGGTTCACTATCGGTCAGTCAGGAGTATTTAGCCTTGGAGGATGGTCCCCCCATGTTCAGACAAGATGTCACGTGTCCCGTCCTACTCGTTTTCACGTAAAGTTAGTTTTCATGTACGGGGCTATCACCCTGTGCCGCTGTGCTTTCCAACACATTCCACTAACACCCTCTACGCTTAAGGGCTAATCCCCGTTCGCTCGCCGCTACTAGGGGAATCTCGGTTGATTTCTTTTCCTCCGGGTACTTAGATGTTTCAGTTCCCCGGGTTTGCCTCTTTAACCTATGAATTCAGTTAAAGATACATGCTTATGCATGTGGGTTTCCCCATTCGGACATCGTTAGCTCAAATGCTTGTTACTAGCTCGCCAACGCTTTTCGCAAGTTACTACGTCCTTCATCGCCTCTGACTGCCAAGGCATCCACCATATACGCTTAGTCACTTAACCATACAACCCAAATAAGTCTCTATGAGAGATATCCGTTGTTTTAAGCGGGTAAGCTCAAAACAGTCGTATCGTAACTAATGGTTTCTACTTTCGCCAAAATTAGAATTTTTAACTCGTAACCGTTAAGTCACAAGCCAAGACACTTAATGTTTAAGTGTTTAGAACTCAATTTTTTAATTTCGCGTTAATCCTATAAATAACAATACGATAAATCGTAGTTGTTATCCCTTTCAGATTAACACTATCAGCTTTCCAAATTTTTAAAGAACGATATCACTGCAACAAGGCAGGATATGTTTGCTCATTAACAAGCAATCTGTGTGAACACTCAACGTAATTTCTTACTAACAGATGTGAGTTAGTCGTATAGGTAAGGAGGTGATCCAGCCCCAGGTTCCCCTAGGGCTACCTTGTTACGACTTCACCCCAGTCATGAACCACACCGTGGTAAACGCCCTCCCGAAGGTTAAGCTATCTACTTCTGGTGCAGCCCACTCCCATGGTGTGACGGGCGGTGTGTACAAGGCCCGGGAACGTATTCACCGTAGCATTCTGATCTACGATTACTAGCGATTCCGACTTCATGGAGTCGAGTTGCAGACTCCAATCCGGACTACGACCGGCTTTGTGAGATTAGCTCCACCTCGCGGCTTTGCAACCCTCTGTACCGACCATTGTAGCACGTGTGTAGCCCTACTCGTAAGGGCCATGATGACTTGACGTCGTCCCCACCTTCCTCCGGTTTATCACCGGCAGTCTCCCTAAAGTTCCCACCATTACGTGCTGGCAAATAAGGATAAGGGTTGCGCTCGTTGCGGGACTTAACCCAACATTTCACAACACGAGCTGACGACAGCCATGCAGCACCTGTCTCAGAGTTCCCGAAGGCACTAATCCATCTCTGGAAAATTCTCTGGATGTCAAGAGTAGGTAAGGTTCTTCGCGTTGCATCGAATTAAACCACATGCTCCACCGCTTGTGCGGGCCCCCGTCAATTCATTTGAGTTTTAACCTTGCGGCCGTACTCCCCAGGCGGTCTACTTAATGCGTTAGCTTGAGAACCCAGTGTTCAAGGCACCAAATTCCGAGTAGACATCGTTTACGGCGTGGACTACCAGGGTATCTAATCCTGTTTGCTCCCCACGCTTTCGTACCTGAGCGTCAGTCTTTGTCCAGGGGGCCGCCTTCGCCACCGGTATTCCTTCAGATCTCTACGCATTTCACCGCTACACCTGAAATTCTACCCCCCTCTACAAGACTCTAGTTTGCCAGTTCGAAATGCAGTTCCCAGGTTGAGCCCGGGGCTTTCACATCTCGCTTAACAAACCGCCTGCGTACGCTTTACGCCCAGTAATTCCGATTAACGCTTGCACCCCTCGTATTACCGCGGCTGCTGGCACGAAGTTAGCCGGTGCTTCTTCTGCGAGTAACGTCACAGCTGTTGGTTATTAACCAACAACCTTTCCTCCTCGCTGAAAGTACTTTACAACCCGAAGGCCTTCTTCATACACGCGGCATGGCTGCATCAGGCTTTCGCCCATTGTGCAATATTCCCCACTGCTGCCTCCCGTAGGAGTCTGGACCGTGTCTCAGTTCCAGTGTGGCTGATCATCCTCTCAGACCAGCTAGGGATCGTTGCCTAGGTGAGCCATTACCCCACCTACTAGCTAATCCCACCTAGGTTCATCCAATCGCGAAAGGCCCGAAGGTCCCCTCCTTTCCCCCGTAGGGCGTATGCGGTATTAGCAGTCGTTTCCAACTGTTATCCCCCTCGACTGGGCAGATACCTAGGCATTACTCACCCGTCCGCCGCTCGTCACCTCAGGAGCAAGCTCCCTTGTGTTTCCGCTCGACTTGCATGTGTTAGGCCTGCCGCCAGCGTTCAATCTGAGCCATGATCAAACTCTTCAATTAAAGTTTTTTTTGCCCCACTCGGTTAAGAGTGAAACGGCTCAATGAATTATACTGTTTTTCAAATATCCGAAGATATTCGAAGTTTACATATTGCTATGGTCACTCAGTGGTTCATTGAGAAATATTTTTGATTGCATCTAAGATGCAATTTCGAATAACTCAACACCTGTGAGTGCCCACACAGATTTGCTTGTCATATTGTTAAAGAGCGTGAAGTCATCTTTCATACTTCGCCGAAGACGCTAGGTCGTTGGCTTGAGGAGGCGTATTCTACACTCTCCAGTGTCGGCGTCAAGCGCTTATTTTAAGAAGTTTTCTAAGCGTTGATTTCTTAATCACTCTCGTGAAATCCATCATCACCCGAAGCCTTAAAAGCGATTGTCACCTGAGGCTAATTTCCGAAGAAGTTAACTTCTCTAACACTGCTGCAAGTCCCGTACTACCTAAGTAGTTGGGCTGCTGTGCCGTGTCAGTGGATGCGCATTATAGGGAAATCTAACAAGAGCACAAGGGGCTAAATGAGAAAAAATGAAATAATATGGTTAAGCGGACACTTCTCAAACGATACGCGCAAAAAAGGGGCTAAAAGCCCCTTCTTAACTGTCTATTAAAGCTTACTCAGTCATTTACAGCTACTGCGTTTGCTCTAAGAAACCTTTTATCAGTGTAACGGCCTTATCATCGTCCCAGTCTACGAAGGTACGAACAAATGCGATTAACTCGCCTTCTCTATTAAGTATAAAGGTGGCAGGAATGGTATCCAAAGGGAATACATCACTTAAGCTCTGCTCTTTATCGTAATAAGTAGTGAAGTTCTCCATCCCTAATGTTTTAAGGAATGGTTCTACTTGTTTGTTACCATCAAGATCTATTGATACAGGAAGGACTTCGAACTCTTCTGAACCAATTTTGTCAGAGAATCGACTAATAGCCGGTAACTCTCTCACACATGGGGGACACCAAGTGGCCCACATGTTGACCATGATAACTTTTCCTTTGTACTGACTAAAATCGACAGGTTTACCCTGACTGTCTTTAAATGGAACAGCTTCTATTGGAAATGGCTTAGGCAGAACACTAATTTGATCAACACTTGATTGGATCTCCTTTTCGCCTTGCTTTTGCATACCTGGGTAAGCTTGTGCTTGCCCGGCAAACATTAGCGTGACGGCAAAGAGCCCAAATACTATGTTTTTCATTTAGTATCTCGCTTTAACAGGCGATCGAGTTCTTGCTGATCTTCTGACGTTAATTCATCAGTATTAGTTTCTGCAATACGCTGTTTGCGTATAAATAGAAAACCAATAAAACCACCGAAGATTAATAAACCGATAGGGCCTAACCAAAGCACATAAGTCTTGGCTTCCATTCTTGGTTTATAAAGCACGAATTCACCGTAACGGCTTGTCATAAACTCTATGATTTCGTCGTCATTCTTCCCTTCATCAACCATTTCGAATACTTCTAAACGAAGATCTTGGGCAACTGGTGAATTAGAATCAATCAAATTTTGATTCTGGCACTGCGGGCAACGTAATGAATGTGCCAAAGATAATCCACGCTTCTGGTTTTCCGGAGATTTAAACTCATAAGTATCAACCGGAGTCGCATTTACTACCGAAGCCATGCTTAATAGTAATACCAGCGCAGAAAAGCTCTTAATTAGTATTTTAATCATGATGCTCCATCCTTAGCAGCTTCCGCTTGTAACTCTTGAACCATTGGATAAAGGGTCTCTTTCCACACACGCGAGTCTATTGGACCTGCATAGCGGTAACGAATAATCCCTTTATGGTCAACAAGGAAGCTTTCTGGTGCACCGTAAACCCCCAAGTCTAAACCTAAACGACCATTATGATCGTAAATGTTAATAGCGTAAGGGTTGCCTTCGCGACTTAATTCACGAATGGCTAATGCCCGCTCATCACGATAGTTAATACCGTAAATAGGCAAAACATCTTTGCGCGCCAACGTCATTAAGAAAGGATGCTCATACTTACATGAAGGACACCATGTCGCCCACACGTTTAGCAGAGAAACTTTCCCCTTGAGTGTCTCATTAGTCAAAGTCTCCCCTGACTTTTCCAGAATCTCTAACTCGAAAGTCGGGATCGGCTTTCCTTCTAGAGCTGAATCGAGTTTTTGAGGGTTTAGGAAGAGTCCCTTATAAAGGAACACCCCCAAACCTAAAAACACAACCAGTGGAAGAAATAAAACTAGCTTTTTCATACTCACCCTATTCCATTATGCCGTTGCTAATTTGTCACTGTTGTCTGAAGCTTTCTTATCAGCGCTCTTTGCTTTGATTCTGTAACGCTTATCAGAAGCAGCAAAGAAACCACCAACCATCATAAAGATCGATCCAAACCATAACCAGCGTACGAATGGCTTATAGTTAAGACGAACAGCAAACTCGGTACGGCTGATAGGGTCACCCATTGTGACATAAAGGTCACGGAATAATCCCCAATCAATTCCCGCTTCGGTCATATCCATAGTACGTACATTATATTGGCGACGATCAGGTCTTAACAATGTGACGTATTCGTCATCTTGATAAACTTCTATCTGACCTTGCTGCGCAGTGTAGTTAGGACCCACTACGTTTTTGGTCTCAACATATTTGAAGGTATAACCCGCTAGCTCTTGAGAAACACCAGGGCCCATTCGAACACTCTTCTCAAGCGAGTAGTTAGAGACCATAGTGGCACCAACAACTGACACAGCAATACCTAAGTGCGCAATAATCATACCGAGCTGGCTTCGACCAAGGCGAGTCATATCGACAGGGCCTTCTTTGGTCTTAACCATATTATAAGCAGCTCGGAATGTCATAATTGTCACCCAAGTTGCGGTACCAATACCAAATGCAACCCAGATATTAAATTCGCCACCGGCAAGAAACGGTGCTGCAAGTCCGACGACTGACGCAATAACTGCTGGGATCAGTAGTTGACGTTTCAACTCACCATCTTTTGATTTCTTCCAGCGGATCACAGGACCAATACCCATGAAGCCAAATAACACAAGGACAATTGGAACAAATACTGCGTTGAAGTATGGAGGTCCTACAGATATTTTACCCATACCTAAAGCATCAATTAGCAGTGGGTAGAGTGTCCCAAGTAGAACGGTACCACAGGCTACAGTTAGCAACAGGTTACACACTAGCAGCATGGTCTCTTTAGACTTAAGCTGGAAGCGCGCAGGACTCTTCATCTCACTGGCTCGGAAAGCAAATAGGGTCAGCGAACCACCGACAGCTAAACCGAGTAAGAGGAGAATGAACATTCCTCGACTTGGGTCAGCAGCAAATGAATGCACAGATGTCAGTACGCCTGAACGCACGATAAAGGTACCTAACAAACTTAACGAGAAGGCGAAGATTGACAACAAAACGGTCCAGTTACGGAATGCGCCACGCTTCTCAGTTACGATAAGAGAGTGAACAAGCGCCGTACCAATCAACCACGGCATAAATGATGCGTTCTCTACTGGATCCCAGAACCACCAACCGCCCCAGCCAAGTTCGTAATAAGCCCACCATGAACCAAGTGCGATACCACCAGTTAGGAATACCCAAGCTGCCAACGTCCAAGGACGGCTCCAACGAGCCCAAGCTGAGTCTAGTCGGCCACTCATTAACGCTGCGATAGCGAACGCAAAGCTAACAGAGAAACCAACATAACCTAGATATAGCATAGGAGGATGGAAGATTAAGCCAACATCTTGCAACATTGGGTTAAGATCACGCCCTTCCATAGGTATTGGGAATAGACGTTCGAACGGACTAGATGTCAACAACATGAATAGTGAGAAGCCAATTAGAATCATGGCTAACACAGCTAGAACACGCGCAGTAAAGACCTCTTCTAAACCTTTACTAAACAATGCTACTGCGGCTGCCCATGCTGATAATGAGAAAACCCAAAATAGCAGTGAACCTTCATGACCACCCCAGACTGCTGCAATCTTGAAAAAGATCGGCAATTCAGAGTTCGAATGATGCGCTACATAAGCGACAGAAAAATCGTCGACGGCAAAGCTATAACCGAGCGCGACAACGGAGAACAGAATAAAAAAGAACATTCCGTATGTTAATGGCCAAGCATAGCGCACCAAATATTGGTCTTTGCGAGCTACACCTACTAAAGGGACGATGGCTAAAAGCATGGCGAATGCCACACCAATAATCAGCGAAAAGTGTCCTAATTCTGGGATCATGGGTTTTCCTCAGTCCTAAATCATGTATTGATAAGCATACGCTAATATCATTACACACGAGTCCGTAGTTAACACTACTAAAAAGGGTACAAATTTAGCTCAGTTTAGTATTTGCTATTGTTCCTGTCTGCCTATTTCATACAAATATGGGTGACTTGTCTCATTCTTTCCCTATCTTAGTACGGGCAACACATAAACAAATGTTCAAAAATACCACCATAAACTGAGCACATTTAGTGGGATTTTTAAGTCTGACTCAAGAAGTTCCCGTAAGTTTCGAGTTATTTTGCAAATAAAATCAATCTGTGAACAAGTACGCAACTATGACGATTTCAGGTTATATTACTGTTCAATGAATAATCTTTACGTATAATCTTATCCCTAGTTCAGCGGTGAATCCGCTTTTTCGCAAACTAAAGTGAAATAGACATAATGACCACATTCTGGATCTTGATAGCCTTATTTGTGTTGGTCAGCCTAGCGCTGATTTGGTTCCCACATATTCGTCAGCAAAAAATGCTGCAGACGGAAGAAGCCGGTGTTCGTAAAAGCACCAACTTAGAATTATTTAATGAGCGTCTCTCTGTTTTAGAGAAAGAAGTCAGCGAAGAGTTACTTGATCAAGCTGAATTTGATGCGCTTAAGAAAGAACTCGAAATAAGCCTACTTCAAGATATGAAGCAGGGTGATGATGAGTCTCTTGTTAATAAAGTAAAACCTAAAAGTGTGGCATGGCCAGCTTTGATGTCTGCAATCATTCTCGGGATTTCAGGCTACATGTACTCAACACTGGGCGCATATGAAAACTTAGACAAGCCGATGACAGCAAATGAAGCGCATTCAGGTATGGATGCAGCGCAAATGATGTCACAGCGAGTGCAGATGATGGAAGCTCAAGCTCAAGCTGAACCTGAAAACAGTCAGTTATGGTTTAGTCTTGGTCATACCTATATTTCAGCTAATCGTTATGACGATGCCATCATGGCCTTCGACAAAACAATGGAGTTAGTTGGTGTACATGCTGAGCTACTAGGCCCTAAGGCTACAGCCTTATACTACCGCTCAAACCAACAAATGACGCCAGCGGTTCAGGCTCTGATTGATCAATCACTCGCACTTGACCCTTCTGATCCTTCTACTTTATTACTTGTAGGTATGGACTCATTCTTCTCTGCTGAATATCAAACAGCTATCGATGCATGGCAGCTGATTTTAGATAGTGAGCGCAAAGATGTTGATCGCAGTGCGATTATCAATGCTATCGACAGCGCAAAAATGAGAATGAATGCTGAAGGCGAAATGCCAAATGATGATGCACATAAAAATGTTAAGCCAAAAGCCACAGCAAAAACAGTAACTGTAGAGGTTTCAATCTCTCCAGAACTGCAAGCTCAGGTTGCTAGCACTGATATGCTATTCATCTTTGCTCGCTCGACTGAAGGCCCTAAAGTACCGCTTGCAGCGACTAAAGTGTCTGCAGAATCACTACCATTATCGATTACACTGGATGACAGCACCAATATGGGTGGCAACGTTAAGCTAAGCGATGCGAAGACCGTAGAAGTGATTGCAGTACTATCAAAGCATGGCAGTGTTAAACCACAAGCAGGTGATATCCAAGGTAAACTAGCGATGATTAAAGTTGGTGATACAGGGCAACTGGTTCTCGATACCCAAGTTCAGTAACGTCAAATTACATTCATAAAAAAACCGGCTATTAGCCGGTTTTTTTATGTCCACAATAGAGTTTACTTTGACATATACTCAATTGCTTTCTTGTAGTCTTCATCTGAACAATCAGTACACATACCACCTGGTGGCATTGCGTTTAGGCCTGATTTAACACTTGATACTAGTGCGTCAGCGCCTTTCGCTAAGCGAGACTCCCATGCTGCAGCGTCATGTGCTTTTGGTGCGCCAGCAACGCCCATGCTGTGACAAACTTGACAAGCTTTATCGTAAACAGCTTTGCCATCTTGAGCAAAAGCACTTGTAGACAAAGTTAATGCAGCAGCTGCAGTCAGTGCTAATAATTTTTTCATTTTATAGGTTCCTAATGCAAATTCTAACAAAGCTCACGCTGCCCTTATAGAATGCGGCAGACTTATTATCGCTGCGCTAGGTTACTACAAACTTCACCAAATGGCATCTATTTGTGATTTAAATCGCGTTAAAAGGTGTTTAGCAAGACATAGTTCTCAAAAACGTTAATATATTAGCAAATGTTTAAAAAGTTCCTAAAAAGTTCCTAATATTCGAACTACATCAAATTGCTGACACTTAGCACTACACGAAACTAAACGCTTGAAAGTCTATGTGTTAGTATCACTTGTGTTTTTAGATGGCATGATATAGAGGGCTCAGTGGTAGAACAATCAAAAGCAACAACACTGGTATCGGCTAGTAACCTAACTTGTATTAGAGAAGAGCGTATTCTTTTTGACGAACTGAGCTTTGAAATCACCGAAGGCGAGATTGTTCAGATTGAAGGCCCTAATGGTGCAGGAAAAACCAGTCTTTTGCGGATCATCGCAGGATTATCTCGACCATACGCAGGCCACATCAACTTCAAAGGTGAAGACATCAATCGATGTCGAGATGAGTATAACGATGAGTTATTGTACCTTGGCCATTTGGCGGGGGTAAAAAGTGAACTTACAGCAGAAGAGAATCTTAACTTCAATTTAAGACTCAGCGGGTATGATGACTTTAATACACGCGAAATCCTTGCAAAAGTCAATTTATCAGGTTTTGAAGAAGCGTTAGCAGGCCATCTCTCAGCAGGACAACATCGCCGTACTGCACTAGCGAGACTTTGGCATACAAACTGTAAAATTTGGCTACTTGATGAACCTTTTACTGCGATAGATAAAAAAGGCGTAGAAGAGCTTGAACACCTCTTTTTAGCTCATGCTGAACGTGGCGGTTGTGTCATCTTAACGACCCATCAGGATATGGGCGTAATCGGTGATGACATCTTGCGTAAAATTCGCCTTGATTATCGCTTTGTTTAGGAATTAACAATGAAAAAAGGTATCAGTTATACCCAAGCATTCGGTACGTTACTCAAACGAGATCTACAGATTGCAGTCCGTCATCGCGGTGATATTTTTAATCCGTTATTATTTTTTGTATTGGTAGTCACTCTGTTTCCATTAGGGATCGGGCCTGAGCCGCAAGTATTAACACGAGTCGCACCTGGCATTATTTGGGTAGCTGCACTCCTTGCATCTATGTTGTCATTAGAGCGTTTATTCAAAGCTGATTATGTCGATGGTAGTCTTGAGCAAATGCTGCTAAGCCCACAACCTCTGCCATTAATGGTTTTGGCAAAAGTACTGGCACATTGGATATTAACAGGTGTACCTTTAATTTTAGTGGCACCTTTATTAGCAGTTCTATTGCACCTTGATACTAATAGCTACGGTGCACTAATCGCTACTTTAGCGCTAGGAACGCCTGTATTAAGTCTACTAGGAGCCATTGGTGTGGCATTGACTGTCGGATTGCGTAAGGGTGGCGTGCTATTGAGCTTGCTCATATTACCGCTTTATATCCCGGTGTTAATTTTTGCTACCAGCGCTATTGATGCTGCTGGAATGAATTTACCTTATGATGGTCAACTCGCTATAATTGGCGCTATGTTGATCGGTTCATTAACGTTAGCACCATTCGCTATTGGTGCTTCCTTACGAGTGAGTACTAACTAAAATGTGGAAATGGTTACATTCATACGCGGATCCAGAACGCGCTTACAAGCTTTCAAGCACGCTATTGCCATGGTTTGCTACCTTAGCAATTGCTTTTATCGGTATTGGCACTATTTGGGGCTTAGGATTTGCTCCAACCGATTATCAGCAGGGTGACAGCTACCGTATTATCTTTATTCATGTACCGGCAGCTTCAATGTCTATGGCCGCTTACATGGGCATGGCCACATGTTCATTCATTGGTCTTGTTTGGCAAATAAAATCTGCCGATTGGGCTGCTGCATCAATCGCACCTATTGGCGCTGTCATTACCTTTATTGCTCTTGTTACAGGCGCAACTTGGGGTAAGCCTATGTGGGGCACATGGTGGGTTTGGGATGCACGCCTAACGTCTGAATTGGTGCTACTGTTCCTTTACCTAGGTGTGATTTCTCTCTACGCATCATTTGAAGATAAAGTGCTGGCAGCCAGGGCTGCAGGGATCCTAGCCATTGTAGGCGTAATTAATATCCCAATTATTAAGTATTCTGTTGACTGGTGGAGCTCACTACATCAACCGTCTACCATCCGTATTACTGAAAAATCGACGATGTCGACTGATATGTTATATCCATTGTTAATTAACATATTTGGTTTCGGTCTTATGATCGCAGCAATTACATTAGTGAGATTTAGATCAGAAATTTTAGCACGAAATGGAATGCGTCCATGGGTGCGTGAACTTGCTAAAGCAGAAGGGGTCAAATAATGCAATTCGACTCAATTAGTGAATTTTTTAATATGGGCGGCTATGCTTTTTATGTATGGCTTGCCTACGGTGTAACCTTCTTCTCTCTCGGAACGCTAGTCGTTATGAGTGTTAGACAGAAACGTAAAGTGTTAGTCGAAATCGCGAAGAAAATTCAGCGAGAAGAACGCTTAAAAGAAACTCGGAGTACTAAATAGTGAATCCAAGAAGAAAAAAACGCTTAACCCTAGCTGTCGCTCTTATAGGTGGTGTGGCAGCAATCGCATCGTTACTATTATATGCACTAAATTCAAACTTGAATCTTTTCTTTACACCTACTGAAATTGTTCAAGGTAAGAAAGATACCGGTGTAATGCCTGAAATTGGGCAACGCATCCGCGTTGGTGGCATGGTAACAATCGGTTCTATGGTTCGTGACCCTGACAGTCTTCATGTCGAATTTGCGGTACATGATGCAGCTGGCGGCGAAATTATCGTAACTTATGACGACCTGCTGCCAGATTTATTCCGTGAGGGCCAAGGCATCGTTGCTCAAGGCGTTTTATCAGCCCCAGGTAAGCTTGAGGCTACAGAAGTTCTAGCTAAGCATGACGAGAACTACATGCCACCTGAAGTTGCTGAGGCTATGGGTCAGAGTCATGAAAAACTAGATTACAGCGAAGACCAATCAAAGGCTGGCGGTTATAAATAGTCACTCATAACCTATAACTCTAAAAGCCTTCATCTATTGAAGGCTTTTTTGTGTAAAACTCAAAACTCTTTGGCTCCCCAACCACTAACTTAATAGCCTAGCTAGGTTATAGCAATCATCCCCCTCATTCATCAAATCAAAATATATAGCGAAACTGAATTACTGTCTAAGCTTCTTTCATCGGATGTATCCTACTGGGTACAATTATCCTTCTCTAGCCGATTACAGTGAGAGCACTTAAACAAACCCATAAACTCTGATATGCCCACCCTACTGTCAGGCCTCAACAAAAGCTTGTATATCTTTATTCTTAGTCCTAATTGAGCCGCAAGCCCTAGAACGATTTGTCATTAACGGCTACTGCCGTAGTACATTCAGTCAGATCAGCATAGACACCAATGCGCAGTGCTAGAGCACGCACCTGGCATGAGGATCCCCATTAGTAACATCTATAAGGAATTAACTATCTAGCGGTATAGGTAAGACGAGAACAAAAATACACTTTGCCCTTTCACAGTACTAATATCTACCAATGTGCTTATGATGGATTCAGTCAGCTATAACAGACAACCTACTTTGGTGTTCAGAGTTCCCCCTTCAACCTACAATTAATACCCTTGATAAAAACGAGCATCGATCAGCCCCTCTCTATTTATGGCTGTGGCTGTGGCTGTGGCTGTGGCTGTGGCTGTGGCTGTGGCTGTGGCTGTGGCTGTGGCTGTGGCTGTGGCTGTGGCTGTGGCTGTGGCTGTGGCTGTGGCTGTGGCTGTGGCTGTGCAGAATACTGAGGCGAAACAAAAAACTAGTGAAATTAAAAAATAGGCATAAAAAAGGCCGAACAATTTGTTCGGCCTTTTAAACTAAGACTTATTTACTCTGCAGTGTCTTCAACAGCTTCAGCTGCTTCTGGACGACCTACTAGTTCAATGTACGCCATAGGCGCTTTATCACCAGTACGTAGACCGCACTTAAGAATACGGGTGTAACCGCCAGGACGTTCCTGGAAGCGTGGACCCAATTCAGTAAATAACTTACCAACGACTTCAGCGTCGCGAGTACGTGCAAATGCCAAACGGCGGTTTGCTACACTATCACTCTTAGCAAGTGTTATCAGAGGTTCAACTACGCGACGCAGTTCTTTCGCTTTAGCTACAGTAGTTTTGATCACTTCGTGACGAACTATTGAGCATGCCATGTTACGAAACATAGCTTGACGATGACTGCTGTTACGGTTTAGTTGACGACCACTCTTACGATGGCGCATGACCTAATCCTTATTACCTATATCTGTACTAATCTGGACTTAAAGGTCGTCTGCTAAACTAGCTGGAGGCCAGTTTTCTAGACGCATACCTAACGACAGTCCGCGAGATGCAAGAACATCCTTAATTTCAGTAAGAGATTTCTTACCCAAGTTAGGAGTTTTCAACAACTCTACTTCAGTGCGTTGTACCAGATCGCCGATGTAATGAATCGCTTCAGCCTTCAAACAGTTGGCTGAACGTACAGTTAGCTCTAAATCGTCGACAGGACGCAACAATATCGGATCGAACTCCGGCTTTTCTTCTACTGGTGCAGCCTCAGTCACATCACGTAACTCAACAAACGCATCTAGCTGTTCAGCAAGAATTGTTGCAGAGCGACGAATAGCTTCCTCAGGATCAATAGTACCGTTTGTGGTCATATCGATAACGAGTTTATCTAAGTCTGTACGCTGTTCTACACGAGCAGCTTCTACATTGTATGCAATGCGAGCAACTGGTGAGAACGAAGAATCAACCAACAAGCGGCCGATAGGGCGATCATCGTCTTCAGTTTGTGCACGGGCAGAAGCCGGTACATAACCACGACCACGCTCTACGCGGATACGCATGCTGACTTCATTGTTACCTGTTAAATGACAGATAACATGGTCAGGATTCATAACGGTAACATCACCGTCATGCGTGATATCTGCTGCAGTAACAGGGCCTGCGCCTGACTTACTAAGCGTAAGCATAGCTTCGTCTTTCCCTTCGATAACAACTGCTAAACCTTTAAGGTTTAACAATATCTCAAGGATATCTTCTTGCACGCCTTCCTTGCTACTGTATTCATGCAGTACACCATCGATCTCTACTTCGGTAACCGCGCAGCCTGGCATAGACGACAATAGGATACGACGCAACGCGTTACCTAAAGTGTGACCAAAACCACGCTCTAGCGGCTCCAGTGTAACCTTGGCACGTGTTGGATTAACCTGCTCGATATCAACGAGACGCGGCTTAAGAAATTCTGTAACAGAACCCTGCATTGTGTCCTCTCTTTTGTTTTAACTTTACTTAGAGTAAAGTTCGACGATCAGCTGTTCGTTAATTTCCGCAGACAAATCACTACGCTCAGGAATACGCTTGAAAGCACCTTCCATCTTAGTGTTGTCAACTTCAACCCATGTTGGCTTTTCGCGTTGAGCCGACACTTCTAAAGCCGCTTTAATACGAGCTTGAGTACGTGACTTCTCGCGAACGCTCACTACATCATTCGCAGACACTTTGAATGATGGAATGTTAACGACGCTACCATTAACCATAATTGACTTATGGCTAACTAGCTGACGTGATTCAGCGCGTGTTGCACCGAAGCCCATACGATAAACTACGTTATCAAGACGGGTTTCTAAAAGAGTAAGTAGGTTTTCACCAGTGTTACCTTTTGTACGTGCAGCATCTTTGTAGTAGTTACGGAATTGCTTTTCTAGCACACCGTAAATACGACGAACTTTTTGTTTCTCGCGTAGCTGAACGCCATACTCAGACAAACGGGTCTTACGAGCGCCGTGTTGTCCAGGTGCAGTTTCAAGCTTACACTTCGAATCGATTGCTCTCACGCCGCTTTTTAGGAAAAGGTCTGTACCTTCTCTGCGGCTGAGCTTGAGCTTTGGACCCAAGTATCTTGCCATGTTCTTTCTCCAACTATCCTATTTAAAAACGACGTGTTAAACGCGACGTTTCTTAGGAGGACGACAACCATTATGAGGGATAGGCGTCACATCGGTAATATTGGTTATCTTGTAACCAACCGAGTTTAGTGCACGAATCGCTGATTCGCGTCCTGGACCTGGACCCTTCACAAACACTTCTAGGTTTTTAACACCGTAGTCCTGAGCGGCAGTACCTGCGCGTTCAGCAGCAACCTGTGCAGCAAATGGGGTAGATTTACGTGAACCACGGAAACCTGAACCACCAGAAGTTGCCCAAGATAGTGCATTACCTTGACGATCTGTAATGGTAATAATAGTGTTGTTGAAAGACGCATGGATATGCGCCATACCATCAGCAACCTGTTTACGTACACGCTTACGCGGAGAACGTGACGGAACTTTAGCCATTGTGGATTACCCCGTTACTTTCTAATTGGTTTACGTGGACCTTTACGCGTACGCGCATTGGTCTTAGTACGTTGCCCACGAAGGGGAAGGCTACGACGATGGCGAAGGCCACGGTAACAACCAAGGTCCATAAGACGCTTGATGTTCATGGAAACTTCACGACGTAAATCACCTTCTACAATGTAGTTGGCAACTTCTTCGCGTAGAGTATCTATTTGAGCTTCGCTCAATTCCTTGATCTTAGCGTCTTCAGCAATTGAAGTAGCCGCGCAAATAGCTTGTGCGCGAGTACGACCAATGCCGTAGATAGCAGTCAATGCAATGACTGTGTGCTTTTGATCAGGAATGTTAATGCCAGCGATACGGGCCACTATGCACTCCTCAAGTTAAAGGTCATCTGTGAAAAGCCCGGTAGGATACTCGACAGACGACAATTTAGCAAATAATATTTTGACCAGCCCCGACTGGGCTGGTCAAATCTTTCTTTTAGCCTTGACGCTGTTTGTGTTTAGGTTCAACACAAATCACGCGAACAACGCCACTACGCTTTACGATCTTGCAGTTACGGCAGATCTTCTTCACGGAAGCTCGAACTTTCATTTCATCACTCCGAGATTACTATCTTAGCGACCAAAGCGATCTAAATTCGCTTTGTTTACCAAGTTAGCTTTCTTCATTACAGACTCATACTGATGAGACATCATATGGGTCTGAACTTGAGCCATGAAGTCCATGATTACGACTACCATAATTAGTAGTGAAGTACCGCCAAAATAGAACTGTACTTGCCACGCAATTAACATGAACTCCGGAATTAAGCAGATAAAAGTAATATATAACGCGCCAGCTAATGTTAGGCGGGTCATTACTTTATCAATGTAACGCGAAGTCTGTTCTCCAGGACGAATCCCGGGAATAAACGCACCACTCTTCTTCAAGTTATCTGCTGTTTCGCGAGGGTTAAACACCAACGCAGTATAGAAGAAACAGAAAAAGATAATCGCTGTTGCATATAACAATGAGTACAGCGGTTGTCCTGGTGACACAGCAAGTGAAAAATCACTTAACCATGACATAGACTCATTTTGACCAAACCACTGAGCCAGTGTGCCTGGGAACAAAATTATGCTGGACGCAAAAATAGGCGGGATAACACCAGCCATATTTATCTTAAGCGGTAAATGTGTGCTTTGCGCTGCGAAGACCTTACGGCCCTGTTGACGCTTAGCATAGTTGACAACGATACGACGTTGCCCACGCTCTACAAATACCACAAAATATGTGACAGCAAAAACAATTACTGCCAGCAACAACAATACTAGTACACTTATGTCGCCTTGACGCGCCTGCTCGGCCGTTTGACCGATAGCAGATGGCAGACCTGCAACAATACCTGCGAAAATCAATATCGAGATACCGTTACCAATGCCTCTTTCGGTAATTTGCTCACCTAACCACATTAGGAACATTGTTCCTGTGACTAAGCTGACAACTGCAACAAAGTAGAATCCGAATCCTAGGTTTACTACTAAACCTGGAACTAAGTTCGGAAGACCTGTTGCGATACCGATAGCCTGGAATGTACCCAGGACCAACGTGCCGTATCGAGTATATTGACTAATCTTCTTCCTTCCCGACTCGCCTTCCTTTTTCAATTCAGCGAGCGCAGGATGAACGACTGTCAATAACTGCATAATGATCGATGCCGAAATATACGGCATGATACCTAATGCAAAAATAGAGGCACGTTCAAGGGCGCCACCAGAGAACATGTTAAACATGCCTAAGATGGTACCCTTTTGCTGATTAAACAGCTCTGCTAGTACAGCAGCGTCAATACCAGGAATTGGTACAAACGAACCGGCTCTAAAGACGATAATTGCACCAATCACGAACAGGAGACGGGTTTTCAATTCTGATAAACCGCCTTTCGCGCTTTTTAAATCAAGTCCTGGTTTTGCCATCGACGTATTATTCCTCGATCTTGCCACCGGCAGCTTCAATAGCTGCACGTGCACCTTTGGTTACCTTCAGACCTTTAACGGTCACAGGGCGCTCAATGGTACCTGAAAGAACGATTTTAGCAAACTGTATGTTGCGAGTAACTAGATTCGCATCTTTCAGCGCATTTAGGTCGATAACATCACCGTTAACTTTAGCTAGTTCGCTAATGCGAACTTCAGCTGATACCAACGCACGACGCGAGGTAAAACCGAATTTAGGTAGACGGATCTTAAGTGGCATTTGACCACCCTCGAAACCTACGCGAACACCGCCGCCAGAACGAGACTTCTGACCTTTGTGACCACGACCTGCAGTTTTACCTAGGCCTGAACCGATACCGCGACCTACACGCTTAGCTGCTGATTTAGCACCTGCAGCAGGTGATAGAGTATTTAGACGCATCTTATACTTCCTCCACCGAAACCATGTAGTAAACCTTGTTAATCATACCGCGAACAGAAGGAGTATCTTCTAGTTCAACAGTGTGATTAATGCGGCGTAGACCTAGACCAGTCAAAGTTGCACGATGCTTAGGCAAACGTCCAATTGAACTCTTGGTCTGAGTTACTTTAAGTGTTTTAGTAGCCATGGTGCATTAACCTCGAATTTCATCAACATTCAGGCCACGCTTAGCTGCAATTTGTGATGGTGACTTCATGTGCACCAACGCATCTACAGTTGCGCGAACGATGTTGATCGGGTTAGTAGAACCGTATGCTTTTGACAGAACGTTATGAACGCCTGCTACTTCCAATACGGCACGCATTGCGCCACCGGCAATAATACCGGTACCGTCAGAGGCTGGCTGCATGTAAACACGAGAACCAGTGTGACGACCCTTTACAGGGTGGTGTAAAGTACCGTTGTTCAATTCAACGTTTACAATGTTACGGCGAGCCTTTTCCATTGCTTTCTGAATTGCTGCTGGTACTTCACGCGCTTTACCATAGCCATAACCGACTTTACCATTACCATCACCGACTACAGTTAGTGCAGTGAAGCTAAAGATACGTCCGCCTTTAACTACTTTAGAAACACGATTAACTGCAACTAATTTCTCTTGCAGATCGTCTTTTTGTTGAGCTTCAAATTTAGCCATTTTTCATCATTCCTTAGAACTTGAGGCCAGCTTCACGAGCAGCGTCTGCTAATGCAGCAACGCGTCCGTGATACTTGAAGCCGGAACGATCGAATGCAACTACAGCTACGCCTTTTTCGATAGCGCGCTCTGCAACGGTTTTACCCACTGCTTTAGCTGCATCTACGTTACCTGTGTACTTTAGCTGCTCTGATACCGCTTTTTCAGCAGTAGAAGCTGCCGCCAACACTACGTTTGCAGGACTAATGACCTGAGCGTATGTGTGACGTGGTGTACGATGTACAACCAGACGGTTAACGCCCAGCTCTTGGATCTTCTTACGGGCGCGAGTCGCGCGGCGTAAGCGAGATGTTTTCTTATCCATATCGCGTTACCTACTTCTTCTTAGCCTCTTTACGGCGTACTTGTTCATCAGCGTAACGAACACCTTTACCTTTGTAAGGCTCTGGTGGACGGTAGCCGCGAATCTCAGCAGCAACCTGACCAATTAACTGCTTATCAGTACCCTTAAGTACGATTTCAGTTTGGCTAGGACACTCTGCTGTTACGCCGTCAGGAAGTTCGTGTACCAGTGGGTGAGAGAAACCTAGAGTTAAATCAACGCCTTTACCAGCGATTTTCGCACGGTAACCGACACCAATTAACTGAAGTTTCTTTTCAAAACCAGCAGTAACACCAACAACCATATTGTTGATTAGAGCTCGAGCAGTACCCGCTTGAGCGGCAGTTTTCACGCCCTCAACCGAACTACACTTAATTTCGTTGTCTTCTACAACAACAGAAACGTCAGCGTTAATTACTCGAGTCAAACTACCTTTAGTACCTTTTACGGTGATAGTTTGTTCGTTTAAAGTCACTTCTACGCCTGCAGGGATAGCGACTGGTGCTTTTGCGACACGAGACATTGCTAGCTCCTTATGCTACGTAGCAGATAACTTCCCCACCCATGCCATTTTGGCGGGCAGTACGATCAGTCATCAAACCTTTAGAAGTGGACACGATAGCGACACCCAGTCCGCCCATAACCTTTGGTAGTTCGTTTTTACCTTTGTAAATACGAAGACCAGGACGGCTAACGCGCTGGATAGTCTCAACGACTGGCTGACCTTGGAAATACTTAAGAGTAACTTCCAGTTCAGGCTTGGCTTCATCTGCTACGGCGTAGTCAGTGATATAACCTTCTTCTTTAAGCACTTTCGCGATAGCGATTTTTAGCTTAGCAGAAGGCATCTTCACAGATACGTGTTTAGCAGCTTGGCCGTTACGAATACGTGTTAACATATCCGCAATAGGATCTTGCATGCTCATATTAGCTTACTCCGTGACAAGTGCTTACCAGCTGGCCTTGCGTAGGCCAGGAACTTCACCGCGCATAGTTGCTTCACGTAATTTAATACGGCTAAGGCCGAATTTACGTAGGAAACCATGTGGGCGACCAGTTTGACTACAGCGATTGCGCTGACGCGCAGAGCTAGAGTCACGTGGTAGAGCTTGTAACTTAAGTACTGCATCCCAACGATCTTCATCAGAAGTTGTTGGACTGCTAATGATAGCTTTAAGAGCTAGACGCTTTTCAGCGAACTTAGCTACGAGCTTGGCACGTTTTGCTTCACGTGCTTTCATTGAACTTTTTGCCATTACGCTACCCTTATTTCTTGAATGGGAAGTTAAAGCCTTCGAGCAAAGCTCGGCCTTCTTCGTCATTCTTCGCAGAAGTAGTGATTACAATATCCATGCCGCGGATCTTATCGATTTTATCGTATTCGATCTCTGGGAAGATAATTTGCTCACGTACACCCATCGCATAGTTACCACGACCGTCGAATGATTTAACACTCATACCACGGAAATCGCGGATACGCGGGATTGCGATATCTACTAAACGCTCTAAGAATTCCCACATACGCTCACCGCGCAGTGTAACCTTACAGCCTATTGGGTAGCCTTCACGGATTTTAAAACCAGCAACTGACTTACGAGCTACAGTCACTACTGGCTTCTGACCAGCGATAGCAGTCATGTCACGAAGCGCATGCTCCATAACTTTCTTATCTGCTACTGCTTCGCCAACACCCATATTAAGGGTGATCTTTTCAATCCGAGGGACTTGCATGACACTGGTAAAACCAAACTTTTTGACAAGTTCAGGACTAACAGTCTCTTGATATTTATCATGCAGTTTCGCCATCGTTTACTCCAATTACTTAACGAGTTCACTGTTCGACTTAAAGAAACGGACTTTTTTGCCGTCTTCAAATCGGAAACCAACGCGATCAGCTTTGCCAGTGGCAGAGTTGAAAATCGCTACGTTTGATGCTTGTATCGGTGCTTCTTGCTCAACAATACCGCCAGCTACGCCCAATTGTGGGTTTGGCTTTTGGTGTTTCTTGACAAGGTTAATACCTTCTACAATTAATTTACCAGTAGTTAGAACCTGAGAAACCTTACCGCGTTTACCCTGGTCTTTACCTGCTAGTACAATTACTTCGTCTTGACGACGTATTTTTGCTGCCATTTTGAAGCTCCTTACAGTACTTCTGGTGCCAGCGAGACAATTTTCATGAATTGCTCTGTACGCAATTCACGTGTCACTGGTCCAAAGATACGAGTACCAATCGGTGCAAGGTTTGCGTTAAGCAATACCGCTGCGTTCCGATCGAAGCGAATGACAGAACCGTCTGGACGACGTACGCCTTTCTTAGTACGGACTACCACCGCGTTATATACATCACCTTTCTTCGCTTTACCGCGAGGAATTGCTTCTTTTACAGAAACCTTGATGACGTCGCCGATACCGGCATAACGACGATGAGAGCCACCCAAGACCTTAATACACTGAACTCTACGAGCGCCACTGTTACAGGCGACTTCTAGAGTCGATTGCATTTGGATCATTTTAAGTGCTCCGCTATCGTTACTTCACAATCCCACTTAGGGGTACATTTATTGCCCGATTTTCGACTTTAATTTAGTCAAAAATGGCGCGCAAGTGTAACACCTAAAAACAGGAATAGATAGTACTAAAAATACAAACGGCTCCGAAAATCGGAGCCGTTTAACTAAATGCCTAATAAACTTAGGCTTTTGATACTACTTCAACCAGAGTCCAAGACTTAGTCTTAGACAGCGGACGGCATTCGCGAATAGTCACGACATCGCCAGCATTACACTGATTTTGTTCGTCATGTGCATGGATCTTAGTAGTACGCTTAAGGAACTTCCCGTATAAAGGATGTTTAACCTTACGCTCAATAGCTACAGTGATAGACTTGTCCATCTTGTTGCTAAGTACTCGACCCTGCAAAGTACGGATATTATCAGACATTATGCACCCGCCTTAGAAGTAATAATGGTCTTAACGCGCGCAATGTTGCGACGCACGATTTTAAGCTGATGAGTCTGAGTCAACTGACCAGTGGCGTGTTGCATACGCAGATTAAACTGCTCACGCAGCAGACCAAGCAGTTCAGCGTTCAGTTCTTCAACGCTCTTTTCTGTTAGTTCGCTCGCTTTCATTACATCACCGTCTTAGTTACGAAGGTAGTCTTCAGAGGTAATTTTGCAGCAGCAAGAGCAAAGGCTTCACGAGCCAACTCTTCTGATACGCCATTCATCTCATAAAGAACCTTACCTGGTTGAATCTGGCAAACCCAGTATTCAACGTTACCCTTACCTTTACCCATACGCACTTCAAGAGGCTTAGAGGTAATTGGCTTATCAGGGAAAACGCGGATCCAGATTTGACCTTGACGTTTAATGTGACGTGTCATAGCACGACGCGCAGATTCAATTTGACGAGCAGTAAGACGACCACGTCCTACAGCTTTCAAACCGAACTCACCGAAGCTAACTTCAGTGCCGTTCGCTAGACCACGGTTGCGGCCCTTGAACATTTTGCGAAACTTCATTCTTTTTGGTTGCAGCATTGCCAGCTCTCCTATTTACCGCGAGGCTTACGCTTCGGCTGCTGTTTCGGCTCTTCATGCTGAGGAACGATACCGTCTAGAACTTCACCTTTGAAGACCCAAACTTTAACGCCAATCACACCGTATTGAGTGTGACTCTCAGAAGTAGAATAGTCGATATCAGCACGAAGAGTATGCAAAGGTACACGACCTTCACGATACCATTCCGAACGCGCAATCTCAGCGCCGCCTAGACGGCCGCTAACTTCAACTTTGATACCTTTAGCACCAAGACGCATTGCGTTTTGAACTGCGCGCTTCATAGCACGACGGAACATAACACGACGCTCTAGCTGCGAAGCGATGCCATCGGCAACAAGCTTAGCATCTAGCTCAGGTTTACGGATCTCAGCGATGTTAATTTGAGCTGGAGTACCAGTCAATTTAGCAACTGCATTGCGTAGCTTTTCTACGTCTTCGCCTTTCTTACCAATCACAACACCTGGACGGGCTGTGTGGATAGTAACACGAACACTTTTAGCTGGACGCTCGATAACAATCTTAGAAACTGATGCTTGCTTAAGTTTCTTTTCAAGAAACTTACGCACTTCCCAGTCACTACTCAAGTTATTGGCATAGTCTGACTTGTCAGCGTACCATGTCGAGATCCAAGGCTTAGTGATACCCAGACGGATACCATTAGGATGTACTTTCTGTCCCATTGCTAACTCCTAGCGATCTGATACAACCACAGTAATGTGGCTGGTACGCTTGATTATGCGATCAGCACGGCCTTTAGCACGTGGCATGATACGCTTCATAGTTGGACCTTCATCGATCATAATCGCTCCAACTCTTAATTCGTCAATGTCAGCACCTTCATTGTGCTCAGCATTAGCGATTGCAGAGTCCAGTACTTTTTTAACAAGTACTGCAGCTTTCTTAGGGCTGAAAGTTAGAATTTCGAGAGCCTTAGCAACAGGCAGTCCACGGATTTGATCTGCAACCAAACGACACTTTTGAGGCGACGTACGGGCAAAACGATGTTTAGCTAAAACTTCCATCTTATTCCTCCCGTATTAACGCTTCTTCGCTTTCTTATCTGCAGCATGGCCGCGATAAGTGCGAGTTGGTGAAAATTCACCAAGCTTGTGGCCGATCATTTCGTCAGTTACGAACACAGGTACGTGCTGACGACCATTATGGACAGCGATGGTCAACCCAATCATATTAGGGATGATCATAGAGCGACGAGACCAAGTCTTAATAGGCTTCTTGTCTCCCGCTTCCATCGCTTTCTCTACCTTCTTCAGCAAGTGTAGGTCAATGAATGGACCTTTCTTGAGAGAACGTGGCATGGCGAATCCTCTTACTTTTTATTGCGACGACGTACAATGTACTTGTCGGTGCGTTTGTTACTACGAGTCTTATAACCCTTAGTAGGCTGACCCCATGGAGATACAGGGTGACGACCACCAGATGTACGGCCTTCACCACCACCATGTGGATGATCTACTGGGTTCATTGCAACACCACGAACTGTCGGGCGTACGCCTCTCCAGCGTTTAGCACCTGCTTTACCTAACTGGCGTAGCATATGCTCGGCGTTACCAACTTCACCCAATGTCGCGCGGCAATCAACAGGCACTTTACGCATTTCGCCAGAGCGAAGACGTAGAGTGGCGTATGCGCCATCACGAGCAATAACTTGTACATAAGCACCAGCAGAACGCGCGATTTGAGCACCTTTACCAGGCTTCATTTCGACTGCGTGTACTACGCTACCCACAGGGATATTACGTAGAGGCATTGCGTTACCGCTCTTGATCTCTGCATCGATACCAGACTGGATTGAATCACCAGCTTTCATGCCTTTAGCGGCAATGATGTAACGACGCTCACCGTCAGCGTAAAGTACCAATGCGATGTTAGCTGTACGGTTTGGATCATATTCCAAACGTTCAACCTTCGCAGGGATACCGTCTTTGTTACGCTTAAAGTCGATTAGACGATAATGTTGCTTATGTCCGCCACCAATGTGACGTGAAGTGATGCGACCAGTATTGTTACGGCCACCACTTTTCGATTTTTTCGCCAACAGGCCTGCAAAAGGTTTACCCTTATGCAAATCGCTGTTCACCACTTTAACTACGTGGCGACGACCTGGAGAGGTTGGCTTACACTTAATAACTGCCATGATAATTCTCCTTTGCTTATTCAGCGCCGCCGACGAAATCGATGTCAGCACCTTCAGCTAGAGTAACATAGGCTTTTTTCCAATCGCTACGACGGCCAGTACGGGCACCGTGACGCTTAGTTTTACCTTTGTTAACCAAAGTGCGAACTGAATCGACTTCAACTTCGAATAGCTGTGCTACTGCAGCTTTAACTTCAGCTTTAGTTGCATCGATAGCTACACGGAAAACAACTGTATTGTTTTTCTCTGCATTCACAGTGCTCTTTTCAGAGATATGTGGAGCAAGAATAACTTTTAACAAACGTTCTTCGCTTATCATCCCAGCATCTCCTCGATTTGCTTAATAGCTTCAGCAGTTACGAGTACTTTGTTGAATGCGATAAGGCTAACTGGATCAATACCAGCAACATCACGAACGTCAACTTTGTACAAGTTACGAGCAGCTAAGAACAAGTTCTCGTCAACTTCTGGAGTAACAATCAACACGTCTTCAAGTTGCATTTCGTTCAATTTAGCTTTCAGCTCTTTAGTTTTCGGAGCTTCAACACCAAACGACTCAACTACTACTAGACGGTCTTGACGTACCAATTCAGAGAATATGCTTTTCAGCGCTCCGCGGTACATCTTCTTGTTAACTTTTTGGCTGTGATCTTGTGCTTTAGCAGCGAATGTTACGCCACCGCCACGCCAGATTGGGCCTTTAACAGTACCAGCACGTGCGCGGCCAGTACCTTTTTGGCGCCATGGCTTCTTGCCAGAGCCAACTACTTCTGCGCGAGTCTTTTGAGCACGAGTGCCCTGACGCGCGTTTGCAGCGTAAGCTACAACTACCTGATGAACCAGTGCTTCATTAAAGTCACGGCCGAAGGTAGTTTCGGAAACTTCAAGAGCACTCTGTGCGTCTTTCAATACCAATTCCATTACTATCTCCTCAGACCTTAAGCTTTAACAGCTGGTTTGATGATCAGGTCGCCATTAGTAGCGCCTGGAACTGCACCCTTAACCAGTAGCAAGTTACGCTCAGCATCTACACGTACAATGTCTAGATTCTGCGTAGTAACACGCTCTGCACCCATGTGGCCTGACATTTTCTTACCTTTGAAAACGCGACCAGGTGTCTGGTTTTGACCGATAGAACCGTTAGATCTATGTGCCAAAGAGTTACCATGTGTCATATCTTGGGCATGGAAGTTCCAACGCTTAATACCGCCTTGGAAGCCTTTACCTTTTGATTGACCAGTTACATCAACTTTCGCTATGTCAGCGAAGATATCTACATTTAGCTCAGCACCTACTTCGATGCCTTCACCATCACCATCTGCCAAACGCAATTCCCACAAACCACGACCGGCTTCAACGCCTGCCTTAGCAAAGTGACCTGCTTCTGGTTTAGTGATGCGATTAGCTTTTTTGGTACCAGTAGTAACTTGAAGTGCACGGTAACCGTCTGTATCCAAAGTTTTCACTTGGGTTACACGGTTAGCAGCAATTTCAATTACTGTTACAGGTACCGACGCGCCATCTTCATTGAAGATACGTGTCATACCTACTTTACGACCGATAAGACCGATAGCCATCTCTCAAACCTCTTCTAAGCTCAATTAACCCAAGCTAATCTGAACGTCAACACCCGCCGCAAGATCTAGACGCATAAGTGCGTCAACAGTCTTTTCAGTCGGCTCTACGATGTCAACAAGACGTTTGTGAGTACGAAGTTCGTACTGATCACGCGCATCTTTATAACGTGTGGAGAAGTCAAAATGGTATAACGTTCTTTACGCGTTGGAAGTGGAATTGGACCACGAACCTGTGCGCCTGTACGCTTAGCAGTTTCAACGATTTCCGCAGTAGACTGATCAATCAAACGATGATCAAATCCTTTTAAGCGGATACGGATTCTTTGGTTCTGCATTGACCAGAGCTCCTAAAATGTACACATAAAAAATCACCCTCTAGCTTCTTCCATTTGGAAAAGCAGAGCGAGATGATTTAACCGTTCGACTCACAATTGGAGTCGCTGTTTTTTTACGTCAACCTCAAGGGTAGACCAATTTAAATTCGCCTAATGGTTAAGGCGAGGGGCTATTATACTGATTTTAAGTCTCAGATCAACCCCACTGTTTGAAATACCGTCAAATAGACCATATTCAACAAAGTGGCGGCTATTATACCCAGCCAGATCGAGATTGCCAGTACTTAGATACATTTCTTAAGGCAATAAAAAAGGCAGCCTAAGCTGCCTTTTTCAGTATTGCGCTAAGATAAGTCGCTATTAAGCAACGATCTCTGCAACAACACCAGCACCAACTGTACGTCCACCTTCACGGATTGCGAAGCGTAAACCTTCGTCCATCGCGATTGGGCAGATTAGTGTTACTGTCATAGCAACGTTGTCACCAGGCATTACCATCTCTACGCCTTCTGGCAATTCGATAGTACCGGTTACGTCAGTTGTACGGAAGTAGAACTGTGGACGGTAGCCTTTGAAGAATGGAGTATGACGTCCACCTTCTTCTTTAGACAGAACGTAGATTTCTGACTTGAAAGTTGTGTGTGGAGTGATTGAACCAGGAGCAGCAAGAACCTGACCACGCTCAACATCTTCACGCTTAGTACCACGTAGAAGAACACCACAGTTCTCGCCAGCACGACCTTCGTCAAGAAGCTTACGGAACATTTCAACACCAGTACAAGTTGTCTTAGTTGTATCTTTGATACCAACGATTTCTACTTCTTCACCAACTTTGATGATACCGCGCTCTACACGACCTGTTACTACTGTACCACGGCCTGAGATTGAGAATACATCTTCAATTTGAAGAATGAATGCACCATCGATTGCACGCTCTGGCTCTGGGATGTAAGTATCTAGAGCTTGTGCTAGTTCAATGATTTTTGCTTCCCACTCTGGCTCGCCTTCAAGGGCTTTAAGCGCAGAACCTTGGATAACTGGTAGGTCATCACCTGGGAATTCATATTCGCTAAGAAGTTCACGAACTTCCATTTCTACAAGCTCAAGAAGCTCTTCATCGTCAACCATGTCACACTTGTTCATGAATACGATGATGAATGGTACGCCAACCTGACGTGAAAGCAGGATGTGCTCACGTGTTTGTGGCATTGGACCATCTGTAGAAGCAACTACTAGAATCGCGCCGTCCATTTGAGCAGCACCAGTAATCATGTTTTTAACATAATCGGCGTGACCAGGACAATCTACGTGTGCGTAGTGACGTGATGGAGTGTCATATTCGATGTGAGAAGTATTAATTGTAATACCACGCTCGCGCTCTTCTGGAGCGTTATCGATTTGTGCGAAATCTTTAACTTCACCACCGTATGTTTTAGTCAAAACAGCAGAGATAGCAGCAGTTAGTGTTGTTTTACCATGGTCGACGTGTCCAATGGTACCAACGTTAACATGCGGTTTACTACGTTCAAATTTTTCTTTAGCCACGATATATTCCTTTCTTTTCAGAAAATGCTCGGCGTTATTTACCGAGCAATAGCAATTAATTATATCAATAAAAGAGTGAGACTGTTTAGCCTCGAGCTTCCATTATTGCTTTAGTAACATTTTGCGGTGCATCGGAGTACTTCAAAAACTCCATAGAGTATGAAGCACGACCCTGAGTCGCAGAGCGCAAATCGGTTGCATAACCGAACATTTCAGATAATGGTACTGTTGCATGCACAAGTTTAACACCTGCGATACCATCGTCCATGCCTTCAATAAGACCACGACGACGGTTTAAGTCTCCAACCACATCACCCATATAGTCTTCAGGTGTTGTAACTTCAACTTTCATACAAGGTTCAAGCAAGGCAGGGTCTGCTTCAAGAGCACCCTTTTTAAAGCCCATTGAACCGGCAACTTTAAAGGCCATTTCGTTAGAGTCCACATCATGATATGAACCATCGAACAGAGTAACCTTTACGTCTAGAACAGGGAAGCCGGCTAAAACGCCACTCTTCATCTGCTCTTGAATACCTTTATCTACTGCTGGGATGAATTCCTTAGGAACCGCACCACCAACAATTTCGCTGACAAATTCGTAACCAAAACCCTCTTCTTGAGGTTCTAGTTTCAACCAAACATGACCGAATTGACCTCGACCACCTGATTGTCGAACGAATTTACCTTCAACTTCCACACTTGCGCGGATAGTCTCACGATATGCAACTTGAGGTTTACCTACATTACAGTCAACACCGAATTCGCGACGCATACGGTCTACGATGATATCTAAGTGTAGCTCACCCATACCAGAGATCAGTGTTTGACCCGATTCTTCATCAGTTTCAACACGGAACGATGGATCTTCAGCAGCTAACTTTTGTAGCGCGATCCCCATCTTATCTTGGTCTGCCTTGGTTCTTGGCTCAACGGCAATAGTAATTACAGGCTCTGGAAACTCCATTCGCTCTAGAATTACTTTATGGTCGCTATCGCATAATGTATCACCAGTAGTCACGTCTTTAAGACCAATAGCGGCAGCGATATCGCCAGCTCGCACTTCTTTGATCTCTTGACGGTCATTGGCGTGCATCTGCACCATACGACCAATACGTTCACGTTTTTGCTTAACAGAGTTATATACGCCAGCACCTGTTTCTAATACGCCTGAATAAACACGCATAAAGGTTAAGGTACCCACAAATGGGTCTGTAGCAATCTTAAATGCCAACGCTGCGAAAGGCGCGTTATCGTCCGCTGGACGATCGGTCTCTTTCTCATTCTCGTCAATGCCCCTGATAGCAGGAACTTCAACTGGTGATGGTAGAAAATCTACCACAGCATCGAGAACCGCTTGTACACCTTTGTTCTTAAAAGCAGAACCACAAGTTGCCAAAACGATTTCGTTATTTAAGGTACGTTTACGCAGTGCTTCTTTGATCTCAACTTCTGAAAGCTCGCCTTCTTCAAGGTATTTTTCCATCAGTTCGTCTGAAGCTTCCGCTGCACTTTCCACCAAGTATTCACGCATTTCTGCAGCTTTATCGGTTAGGTCAGCAGGAATATCTTCATAGGTGAAAGTCATTCCCTGATCTTCTTCAGACCAGTTAATCGCTTTCATCTTAATCAAATCAACAACACCTTTGAACTCTTCTTCTGCACCGATATTCATTTGAATCGGTACACAAGTCGCTCCAAGACGGTTACGGATCTGCTCGACTACGCTATCAAAGTCTGCGCCTGCACGGTCCATCTTATTGACGAAAACCATACGAGGAACATGATACTTATCAGCCTGACGCCAAACAGTTTCAGATTGGGGTTCTACCCCTGATGAACCACAGAAAACAACAACAGCGCCATCAAGTACTCGTAGAGAACGTTCAACTTCAATAGTGAAGTCTACGTGTCCAGGAGTATCAATGATGTTAATACGGTGCTCAGTAAACTGTGCTTCCATTCCGCGCCAGAAAGTAGTCGTTGCGGCTGAAGTGATGGTAATCCCACGCTCCTGCTCTTGCTCCATCCAATCCATAGTGGCTGCGCCATCATGAACTTCACCGATCTTATGAGACATACCGGTGTAGAATAGAACACGTTCAGTTGTGGTGGTTTTGCCAGCATCAACATGAGCGACAATACCGATATTACGATAACGCTCAATTGGGGTTGTACGAGCCACGATTTATACCCTCTTAGCTAAAACCTGAGTGTTAGCAATGCAAGTAAGGCGCAGGCAAAAGCCTGCGCCAAGATATTACCAGCGGTAATGAGCAAACGCTTTGTTTGCTTCTGCCATACGATGCACGTCTTCGCGCTTCTTAACAGCAGTACCTTTGTTTTCTGATGCGTCTAGCATTTCACCGGCTAGACGTAACGCCATAGATTTTTCACCACGCTTACGTGCAGCTTCAACCAACCAGCGCATCGCTAGTGCGTTACGACGCACTGGACGAACTTCACATGGTACCTGGTAAGTAGAACCACCAACACGACGAGATTTAACCTCGACTGATGGACGTACATTGTCCAGGGCTGCTTCAAGGATTACTAAATGGTCTTCGCCTTTCTTTTCAGACGCAGTATCTAGTGCCTTGTAAATAATTTTTTCTGCAGTCGACTTTTTGCCGTCCTGCATAATGACGTTGATGAACTTAGCCAGCAACTCACTGTTGAACTTTGGATCTGGTAGGATTTTACGTTGTCCTACAACGCGACGTCTTGGCATAACAATTTCTCCGTATGCTTCAGGGACCCCAAAACTGGAATCTCAATATATCTCTAGCTTGGCCTTACTTAACGGAAAACGTTAAGACTTAGGACGCTTAGCACCGTACTTTGAACGACCTTGACGACGTTCGCTTACGCCAGCACAATCTAAAGCGCCACGTACAGTGTGGTAACGCACACCCGGTAAGTCTTTAACACGACCGCCACGGATTAGAATTACGCTGTGTTCCTGCAAGTTGTGGCCTTCACCGCCGATGTACGAAGTAACTTCGAAACCGTTAGTAAGACGCACACGAGCTACTTTACGTAGTGCAGAGTTAGGTTTTTTTGGTGTGGTTGTGTATACGCGAGTACAAACACCACGTTTTTGTGGACACGCATTCAACGCAGGCACATTAGTCTTGTCGACTTTTGGCGCGCGAGGCTTACGTACCAACTGGTTTACAGTTGCCATGTATAGCTCCGAATCAGTTGATTTAATCAACAGTAAGGTGTGAAAAATCTATATCCCACAGGTGTGGGACGCGAAATTTTAGAAGTGTATGGCGTGTGTGTCAAGAAATAGACAACTTTTAACCGATTTAAAGTAAAAAAAAGGCGCCAAAGGCGCCTTTTTTACAATCTATTTACTTTTCAGACTGAATTAATCAGAACTTCCAGCAAGATTTAGTAGATCAGCAAGGTTCTGCTCAGCTTCGCTCGCGCTAATTGCTGGTGCTTCTTCAGCAGCTGGTTTAACAGCCGCTTCAGCACGCTTCTGGTGGTAAGAGTAACCTGTACCAGCAGGGATCAAACGACCCACAATTACGTTCTCTTTCAGACCGCGTAGCTTATCGCTCTTACCGCCAACAGCTGCTTCAGTAAGAACACGAGTGGTCTCCTGGAACGATGCTGCAGAGATGAACGATTCAGTCGCAAGAGACGCCTTGGTAATACCAAGAAGTTCACGCTCGAATGTCGCTGGCTGCTTACCTTGTGCTTCAAGTTCGCGGTTAGCGATCTTCACACGTGATACTTCAGCTTGCTCACCCGCTAGGAATTCACTGTCACCAGCGTTAGCGATCTCACACTTACGCAGCATCTGGCGAATAATCACCTCAATGTGCTTATCGTTGATCTTCACGCCCTGTAGACGGTAAACATCCTGTACTTCATTCACGATGTAGTTAGCCACATTGTGGATACCACGTAGTCGTAGAATGTCGTGCGCTGCTTCTGGACCATCAGCAATAACTTCACCGCGTTCAACTTTTTCACCTTCGAACACGTTAAGGTTACGCCACTTAGGAATCATCTCTTCGTAATGATCACCACCTTCAGCAGGTGTAATCACTAGACGACGCTTACCTTTGGTTTCCTTACCGAACGAGATAGTACCCGATACTTCAGCAAGAATAGCAGGCTCTTTTGGCTTACGCGCTTCGAATAAGTCAGCAACGCGTGGCAGACCACCGGTAATATCGCGAGTCTTAGAAGATTCTTGAGGAATACGTGCTAATGCATCACCAACGTTAATTGGAGCGTTATCGTCAAGGTTAACAATCGCGTTGCCAGGCAAGAAGTATTGCGCTGGTACTTCAGTACCAGGAATCATCAAGTCACCGCCATCAGCAGCAACAAGACGGATCATAGGACGCATCTCTTTACCCGCTGTTGGACGTTGTGCAACATCTAATACTACGATAGATGAAAGACCCGTTAGTTCGTCCGTTTGACGTGTCATAGTGACACCTTCAATCATATCTACGAACTTAGTACTACCCGCCACTTCAGTGATAATCGGGTGAGTATGAGGATCCCAGTTAGCGATAATCTCACCAGCAGCTACAGGTGCGTCTTCTAGTTTTTCTAGAACCGTACCGTAAGGAACCTTATAACGCTCTTTTTCACGACCTAACTCATCGATGATGGCTAGCTCAGATGAACGAGATACGATAACCAGTTTACCTTCGCTGTTGGTTACATGCTTAGCATTGTGTAGCTTAAGAGTGCCCGCGTTCTTAACTTGAACGTTGTTCTCAGCTGACGCTCGAGATGCCGCACCACCAATGTGGAAGGTACGCATCGTAAGCTGTGTACCTGGCTCACCAATTGACTGAGCAGCTACAACACCAATCGCTTCACCTTGGTTGATGATATGACCACGAGCCAAATCACGACCATAACAAGCAGCACACACACCAAAGTCTGTGTCACAGCTAATTACTGAGCGAACAATCATCTCATCGATAGAGTTATCTTCTACCGTGTCACACCATGCTTCATCAAGCAGAGTGTTACGTGGGATAAGCACTTCTTCAGTACCAGGCTTGAATACGTCTTGTGCAACCACACGACCAAGAACACGTTCACGTAACGGCTCAACAACATCACCACCTTCAATAAGCGGTTTCATTGTTAGACCTTCAAACGTGCCACAGTCTTCTTCAATCACAACTAAATCTTGTGCAACGTCAACTAGACGACGAGTCAGGTAACCAGAGTTAGCTGTCTTCAATGCCGTATCCGCAAGACCTTTACGCGCACCGTGAGTAGAAATAAAGTACTGAGATACGTTTAGACCTTCACGGAAGTTAGCGGTAATTGGCGTTTCGATGATTGAGCCATCTGGCTTAGCCATCAGACCACGCATACCCGCTAGCTGACGAATCTGTGCCGCACTACCACGAGCGCCCGAATCGGCCATCATGTAGATACTGTTGAATGACTCTTGCTTCTCTTCTTCTCCATCACGGTTAATGACAGTTTCTGAAGACAAGTTGTCCATCATCGCTTTAGACACTTTTTCGTTGGCGCTTGCCCAGATATCGATGACCTTGTTGTAACGCTCACCAGCTGTTACTAGACCTGACTGGAACTGCTCTTGAATTTCAAGAACTTCCGCTTCAGCATCAGCAACTAGCGTGTATTTCTCATCTGGAATAACCATGTCGTTGATACCAACAGAGGCACCTGACACAGTTGCAAAATGGAAACCGGTGTACATCAATTGGTCAGCAAAGATAACGGTATCTTTAAGACCTAGTTGACGGTAACAAGTGTTCAATAGCTTAGAGATCTGCTTCTTACCCATGTTCTGGTTAACCAGATCAAACGATAAGCCTTTTGGCAGGATCAATGACAATAATGCACGACCAACTGTAGTATCTACGATACGACGAGTCTTAACTTTTTCGCCTGCTTCGTCAGTCTTGGTTTCGGTAATACGAACCTTAACGCGAGCATGCAATTCGGCAGCACCAGTACGGTAAGCTTTTTCAGCTTCCGCGACTGATTCAAATGCCATGCCTTCACCCTTGCCGTTTACACATTCGCGGCTAGTGTAGTAAAGACCCAATACAACGTCCTGAGAAGGTGTAATCACCGGTTCACCGTTTGCAGGTGAAAGGATGTTGTTGGTAGACATCATTAGTGAACGTGCTTCTAGCTGAGCTTCCAGCGTTAGCGGCACGTGAACAGCCATTTGGTCACCATCGAAGTCGGCGTTGTATGCCGCACAAACCAATGGATGAAGCTGAATCGCTTTACCTTCGATTAGTACTGGCTCAAATGCCTGGATACCTAGTCTGTGCAGTGTTGGTGCACGGTTAAGCATCACTGGGTGTTCACGAATAACATCGTCAAGAACGTCCCATACTTCAGGAACTTCACGCTCAACCATCTTCTTAGCGGCTTTAATAGTTGTCGCTAAACCACGACCTTCTAGTTTGCCGTAGATGAATGGTTTAAATAGCTCAAGTGCCATCTTCTTAGGAAGACCACACTGATGTAAGCGAAGCGTAGGACCTACGGTAATAACCGAACGACCAGAGTAATCAACACGCTTACCTAGCAAGTTCTGACGGAAACGACCTTGCTTACCTTTGATCATATCGGCCAAAGATTTAAGCGGACGCTTGTTAGAACCGGTAATAGCACGACCACGACGACCGTTATCCAATAGCGCATCAACAGATTCTTGCAGCATACGCTTTTCGTTACGTACGATGATATCTGGAGCAGCTAGGTCTAACAGACGCTTTAGACGGTTGTTACGGTTGATCACACGACGGTAAAGGTCGTTCAAATCAGACGTAGCAAAACGTCCGCCATCTAGTGGTACTAGAGGACGTAGATCAGGTGGCAGAACCGGTAGCACTTTAAGGATCATCCACTCAGGCTTGTTGCCTGATTGGAAGAATGCCTCAATAAGCTTAAGACGCTTAGTGATCTTCTTACGACGAGTCTCAGAATTGATAGATGGCAATTCTTCGCGCATCATTTCAATTTCTTTCTCAAGCTCGATAGCACGTAGCAATTCAAGAACTGCTTCTGCACCCATCTTAGCTTCGAATTCATCACCGTACTCTTCCAATGCATCCAGATAGTTTTCTTCTGTCAACATTTGGCCGCGTTCAAGACTGGTCATGCCAGGCTCGATCACCACGAAAGATTCGAAGTAAAGAACACGTTCGATATCACGTAGAGTCATGTCTAGCATCAAACCGATACGAGACGGCAGTGACTTCAAGAACCAGATGTGTGCTACTGGGCTTGCAAGATCAATGTGACCCATACGCTCACGACGTACTTTAGTCTGTGTAACTTCAACGCCACACTTTTCACAGATCACACCACGGTGCTTAAGACGCTTATACTTACCGCATAAACATTCGTAATCTTTTACTGGACCAAAAATACGCGCACAGAACAGACCTTCACGTTCAGGTTTGAATGTACGGTAGTTAATGGTTTCTGGCTTCTTAACTTCACCAAAAGACCAAGAGCGGATCAAGTCAGGCGACGCTAGGCCGATCTTGATACCTTCAAATTCTTCAGTCTTGCTTTGCTGTTTCAGAAACTTTAATAAGTCTTTCACGTTTCTCTCCTGAAGGAGTTAAACCGGGTGCCCTGCACAATGCAGAGCACCAATTTCTTTGCCAATTAGAGGCAGTAACCAAGTGTTACTTTTGATCCAACTCGATATTAATACCGAGTGAACGGATCTCTTTCAACAATACGTTGAAAGATTCAGGCATACCTGGTTGCATCTGATGGTTACCGTCGACGATGTTCTTATACATCTGAGTACGACCGTTCACATCATCTGACTTAACAGTTAGCATTTCCTGAAGGGTATATGCAGCACCGTATGCTTCTAGTGCCCATACTTCCATCTCACCGAAACGCTGACCACCGAACTGTGCTTTACCACCCAATGGCTGCTGAGTAACAAGACTGTACGAACCAGTAGAACGGGCGTGCATCTTATCGTCAACCAAGTGGTTAAGCTTGAGCATGTACATGTAACCAACGGTTACTTGACGCTCAAATTCGTTACCAGTACGACCATCACACAGCGTTAGCTGACCTGAAGTCGGTAAACCTGCAAGAGCAAGCATCTGCTTGATCTCTTTCTCTTTGGCACCATCAAACGCAGGTGTAGCTGTTGGTACACCGCCTTTAAGGTTTTTAGCAAGACGCAGTACTTCATCATCAGTAAATGAATCGATATCGACGCGCTGTTGCACTTCGTCACCTAACTCATAAACTTCTTTGATGTAGCCGCGAAGTTCTGCCAATTCGCGCTGCTCTTCAAGCATCTCAGTAATACGATTACCGATACCCTTAGCTGCAGCACCCATATGAACTTCAAGTACCTGACCGATGTTCATACGTGACGGTACACCTAGTGGGTTCAATACGATATCCACTGGGTTACCTTTTTCATCGTAAGGCATGTCTTCAACAGGACAAATCTTAGAGATTACACCCTTGTTACCATGACGACCCGCCATCTTATCACCAGGCTGAATAGTACGTTTAACTGCTAAGTAAACCTTAACAATCTTCAGTACGCCAGGTGCTAAATCATCACCTTGAGTGATCTTACGACGCTTAACTTCGAACTTCTTATCGAAATCTGCTTTTAGCTCTTCCGCTTGCTCAGCTAACTGCTCTAGCTCAGTTTGCTTCGCTTCGTCATCGATAGTTTGCATCAACAACTGCGAGCGTGGAATTGCATCAAGTTGGGCTTCATCGAAACCAGCACCTAGTAGTAGGTTGCGAGCACGACCAAGAACACCATCTTCAAGAATTTGGAACTCTTCAGTCAAATCCTTCTTCGCCTGAGCGATATGCATCTCTTCGATTTCAACAGCACGCTTATCTTTATCAACGCCGTCACGAGTAAATACTTGTACGTCGATGATAGTACCTTTAACAGAGTTAGGTACACGTAGTGAGCTATCTTTAACGTCAGATGCTTTTTCGCCGAAGATTGCACGGAGAAGTTTTTCCTCTGGAGTAAGCTGTGTTTCACCCTTAGGTGTCACTTTACCTACTAGGATGTCGCCACCCTTAACTTCTGCACCGATATAAACGATACCTGATTCATCTAGCTTAGAAAGCGCAGACTCACCAACGTTTGGAATATCAGCAGTGATCTCTTCGCTACCCAACTTAGTATCACGAGCGATACAAGAAAGCTCCTGAATGTGGATAGTCGTGAAGCGGTCTTCCTGAGCTACACGCTCAGAGATAAGGATTGAATCCTCAAAGTTGTAACCGTTCCAAGGCATGAACGCGATACGCATGTTCTGACCAAGTGCCAAATCACCTAAATCGGTAGATGGGCCATCGGCGAGTACGTCACCACGAACAACTGGATCGCCAACACTACAACAAGGACGTTGGTTAATACATGTGTTCTGGTTAGAACGCGTGTATTTAGTCAAGTTGTAGATGTCAATGCCCGCTTCGCCTGGAGTCAACTCAGCTTCGTCAACTTTCACTACGATGCGGCTTGCGTCAACATAATCAACGTAACCACCACGCTTCGCAGCAACAACAACACCAGAGTCAACAGCAAGCGTACGCTCAATACCGGTACCAACTAGTGGCTTATCAGCCTTAAGTGTAGGTACGGCTTGACGTTGCATGTTTGCACCCATCAATGCACGGTTCGCATCATCGTGTTCTAGGAACGGAATGAGCGATGCCGCCACAGAAATAATCTGTTGTGGCGAAACGTCCATGTATTGGATGTCTGCTGCGCCCATAAAGGTAGAATCACCTTTATGACGACAAGCAATAAGCTCATCCATCATGCGGTTGTTTTCGTCTAACTCAACGATAGCCTGTGCGATAACATAGCGACCTTCTTCGATTGCTGAAAGGTAATCGACCTCATCAGTAACCACACCATCAATAACCTTACGGTAAGGTGTTTCAAGGAAACCATAGTTGTTAGTACGCGCAAAGGTTGACAACGAGTTGATCAAACCAATGTTTGGACCTTCAGGAGTTTCGATTGGACATAGACGACCATAGTGAGTCGGATGTACATCTCGAACCTCAAAACCAGCACGTTCACGAGTCAAACCACCTGGGCCAAGCGCAGAAATACGACGCTTATGCGTCACTTCTGAAAGCGGGTTGTTTTGATCCATGAATTGCGAAAGCTGTGAAGAGCCAAAGAATTCTTTAACAGCTGCAGAGATTGGCTTAGCGTTGATCAAATCCTGAGGCATTAGCTCATTGAGATCGCCAAGGCTTAAACGCTCACGTACGGCACGTTCTACACGAACTAGACCAACACGGAACTGGTTTTCAGCCATTTCGCCAACACTACGGATACGACGGTTACCAAGGTGATCGATATCATCAACTTCGTCCAAACCATTACGGATGGCGATGATGTTCTTCATCACGGCAACGATATCTTCTTTAGAAAGGATACCCGTACCTTCGTCGTCATCAATGCTTAGACGACGGTTGAACTTCATACGACCCACTTTAGACAGGTCATAGCGTTCTTCGCTGAAGAAAAGGTTATTAAATAACGCTTCTGCAGCATCTTTGGTTGGTGGCTCGCCTGGACGCATCATACGGTAGATTTCAACAAGCGCTTCTAAGCGGTTAGTTGTAGAATCAATACGTAGCGTGTCAGAGATGTAAGCGCCGTTATCAAGTTCGTTGATATACAGTGTGCTTACTTCCTTGATGCCTGCCAAAGAAAGCTTAGCAAGATCTTCTAGGCCGATTTCTGCGTTAGCAGAAACTAATACTTCGCCAGTATCTGGATCGATGTAATCTTGACCAGAAATCTTACCAGCAATGTACTCAACTGGTACTTCAAGTTCAGTAGTATTAGTCTTTTCAAGCTGACGAATATGACGCGCAGTAATACGACGTCCCTTTTCGACAAGAACAGTGCCTTCAGCATCTTTAATATCGTAACTTGCCGTTTCGCCACGTAGACGATCAGCAACTAGATCCATGACTAGTGAATCTTGCTTGATCTTAAAGTTTACGCGATCGAAGAACAGGTCAAGAATGTCTTGAGTCGAATAATCTAATGCGCGAAGAATGATCGATGCAGCCAGCTTACGACGGCGGTCAATACGAACAAACAATGCATCTTTAGGATCGAATTCAAAGTCTAACCAAGAACCACGGTAAGGAATAATACGTGCGTTATACAGCACCTTACCTGAAGAGTGGGTTTTACCACGGTCATGATCGAAGAATACGCCCGGGCTACGGTGTAGCTGAGATACGATAACACGCTCAGTACCATTAATTACAAAGGTACCGTTGTCAGTCATAAGAGGGATATCCCCCATATAAACTTCTTGTTCTTTAATGTCTTTTACAGTGCCAGGTGCAGCTTCACGGTCATAAAGAACCATACGCAATTTAACGCGCAGTGGTGCAGAATATGTAATACCGCGGATTTGACACTCTTTCACATCAAAAACTGGCTCGCCTAGTTTGTAGCTGACGTATTGCAGCTCCGAATTACCAGAAAAGCTCTTGATGGGAAAAACGCTACGGAAAGCGGCTTCAAAACCACGCTCACCTGTAGGATCTTGATCGGTGAACTTCTTAAAAGAGTCCAACTGGATTGACAATAGGTAAGGGATATCCAGAACTTTCTGGCGTTTACCGAAGTCTTTGCGAATACGCTTCTTTTCAGAATAGGAGTAAACCATGGGTTTCCTCTGATTGCGAGATGTGACCAAGACTGAAACAATCATCATGATTGAAACAGCGCGTTTGCCCATCACCGTTGATAGCAAGAACCCAACCAGTAATCTCTGTTAGGAACTGCGAAATCTGGCGACAAACGGTGAAAAAAAAATCGCCTACGCTTACAGCGCAAAAAAGGCCGACGGTTAAAAAACCGCCAGCCTCCGCCCGATTACTCGGGTGGTAGTAAGTTAAAGTATAACTTACTTGATCTCTACTGCAGCACCAGCTGCTTCAAGGTCAGTTTTTAGAGCTTCAGCTTCTTCTTTAGTGATAGCTTCTTTAACTGCTACTGGAGCAGATTCAGCCATACCTTTAGCTTCTTTCAGGCCAAGACCTGTAGCAGCGCGAAGTGCTTTAATAGTTGCAACTTTGTTGTCGCCGTGTGAAGTAAGAATTACGTCGAATTCTGTTTGCTCTTCAGCAGCGCCAGCATCTGCGCCACCTGAAACAACTGCAGCTGCAGCAGATACGCCGAACTTCTCTTCCATTGCTTCGATTAGTTCAACAACTTCCATTACAGACATTTCTGCAAGGGCTTCTAAGATTTGGTCTTTAGTGATAGACATAACAAAAAATTCCTAATTGTACTGAATTCAATTTAATTAAGCGGCTAATAAAATTATTAAGCAGCTTCTTTCTGATCGCGTAGAGCGGCCAATGTACGAACCAACTTGCCAGCAGATGCTTCTTTTAGAGTCATCATGAACTGAGCTAGTGCTTCTTCGTATGTTGGTAGTTTTGCTAAACGATCAATGTTATCTGCAGGGATTAATTCCCCTTCAAAGGCTGCTGCTTTGATTTCAAACTTCTCTTGTTCCTTCGCGAAATCTTTAAGAAGACGCGCGGCTGCACCTGGGTGCTCGTTAGAGAATGCAATCAAAGTAGGACCAGTGAACGTATCTGCTAGGCACTCAAAATCAGTACCAGCGACAGCGCGTTTTACTAGTGTGTTACGTACAACTTTTACGTATACACCAGCTTCACGAGCTGCTTTACGAAGACCGGTCATATCACCTACAGTTACACCGCGTGAATCGGCAACAACTGCAGATAAAGCACCTTTGGCAGCTTCGTTGACTTCAGCAACAATCGCTTTTTTGTCTTCGAGTCCTAATGCCATTGGCTTTACTCCTGGATTCTATCTAGGGAAAACTCCCTAGCAATTACCATGCTAAACATCTAATGATATTTAGCGACTTACGGCGCGAAAAGATCCAGCAGAATAAAATCTATCTGGGGTCCGACACCGTCTACGTAGGAAATTAAGATGATTACTTGAACCAACACCTACGGTCTTGGACGGAGACCAATCTTTAACCTAAAAGGTTAAATCATAGCCTCAACCCTACAAAGTGCGCGCATTATAGACTAATGCGCGAGCTTTGTAAATTTACTTAACGTCTTCCAGAGTACTCTGGTCAACCGCAACACCTGCACCCATAGTGGTAGAGATGCTTACTTTCTTAAGGAAAACACCTTTAGCAGCTGCTGGCTTGGCTTTTTTAAGAGCAGCAAGTAGAGCTTCTAAGTTTTCTTTAAGTTGAGCTGTTTCAAAATCCACTTTACCGATAGTAGTGTGGATGATGCCGTTCTTGTCGTTACGGTAACGAACTTGACCAGCTTTAGCGTTCTTAACTGCTTCAGCAACGTTTGGCGTTACAGTACCAGTTTTTGGGTTAGGCATTAGACCACGTGGGCCTAAGATTTGACCTAACTGACCAACAACGCGCATCGCATCTGGAGATGCGATAACTACGTCAAAGTTCATTTCGCCAGCTTTAACTTGTGCAGCAAGCTCGTCCATACCGACTAGCTCAGCACCAGCTGCAGTAGCAGCTTCAGCGTTAGCGCCTTGAGTGAACACAGCTACACGTACTTCACGACCAGTACCGTGTGGTAGCACAGTTGCGCCACGAACGTTTTGGTCTGATTTACGTGGATCAACACCAAGGTTTACAGCAACGTCAACACTTTCAACGAACTTAGCAGTTGCTAGTTCTTTTAATAGTGCTACAGCTTCATTGATGTCGTAGTTCTTAGTCACTTCAACTTTTTCGCGGATCAAACGAGCGCGTTTAGTTAGCTTTGCCATTATATTAGTCCTCTACTACCAAACCCATTGAACGCGCAGTACCTTCAATAGAGCGCATCATAGCGTCCATATCAGCACCAGTCATATCAGCGGCTTTAGTCTCAGCAATTTCCTGGACAGCGCTACGCTTGATAGTTCCCACTTTGTCAGTGTTAGGACGGCCAGAACCAGACTTCAGACCAGCTGCTTTAAGCAGTAGGAAAGATGCAGGTGGCGTCTTAGTTTCAAAAGTGAAAGAGCGATCAGTGTAAACAGTGATAACTACAGGAATTGGCATACCTTTGTCGAACTTTTCAGTACGAGCGTTGAATGCTTTACAGAATTCCATGATGTTAACACCTTTCTGACCCAATGCTGGGCCAACTGGTGGCGACGGGTTTGCAGCACCGGCTGCTACTTGTAGTTTGATGTAACCATCAACTTTCTTTGCCATGAGACATTTCCTCAAGTTTGGGTTCAAACGCCATCAACACTATGCTGAAAAGCTCCCCGAAAAATATGGGTGCGAATTATATATAAATTCGCACCCATTTCCAATTAGTATTTGCGCTTTATTTAATCAGCTTTTTTCAATCTGACTAAAATCAAGCTCTACTGGCGTTGAGCGACCGAAGATCATGACAGAAACCTTAACGCGGTTCTTCTCATAATCAACTTCTTCAACAGTACCGTTAAAGTCAGCGAAAGGTCCGTCAGTAACACGAACAACTTCACCAGCTTCAAACATAACGCGATGCGTTGGAGACTCAGTAGTGTCTTGAAGACGCTGAAGAATTGCATCAGCTTCTTTATCTGAAATAGGGGCTGGACGATCTGATGTACCACCAATGAAGCCCATCACACGAGGGATGCTTTTCACTAAGTGCCAGCTCTCGTCATTCATTTCCATCTGGACTAATACGTAGCCAGGGAAGAATTTGCGTTCGCTCTTACGACGTTGGCCCGCACGCATTTCAACCACTTCTTCTGTAGGTACTAAAACCTCACCGAAGTAATCTTCCATGCTGTGCATTTTGATATGTTCATTCAAAGATTTACAAACGCGGCCTTCATAGCCTGAAAACGCTTGTACTACATACCATCTTTTTTTAGCTTCAGTTGCTTCAGTCATTCGAGATGCCTATACGCCTGTAATAAAATTAACAATTCTAAGCAATACTGCGTCTAAACCCCATAGGATTAATCCTAAAACGGCGGTAGCAGCTAATACAATAAAAGTTGTATTTAGTGCTTCTTGACGCGTAGGCCATACCACTTTACGAACTTCAATCTGTGCTTCACGAGCAAACGTTAATGCTTGCTTGCCTTTTTCTGTTTGCGACGCAATAAGACCAGCAATAGCAAAGGCGATTACAACCCCAAAAGCGCGCGCAACAACACTTGCTTCAGCGAAATAATGATTGCCAATAATAGCAGCAGCCAAGAAGATTACGACTAGGCCCCACTTTACGATATCCAGAGAGTTACCCTGGCTTTCAGTATTTGTTGTCATCGGTTAATTCCGTTACTCACTACGTTCTGAGATTATATATGCTACAAAATAGCACTTTGCTCAGTAAAAAAATCAGCCAGACTCAAGTCTAAACTGACGACTGCTCAACACACTCACTAAAAAGTATATCCAGCGAGTCAAAAATCGGCCATAGATTGTATTCTTATTCCGCGTATATGGCAAGAATACAAAGCTAAGCTTAGTGAACAAAATCAGTATTAGCTTTCGATTAAAATCAAAAAAGGCAGCCTAAGCTGCCTTTTTTAGTATTGCGCTAAGATTAGTCGCTATTAAGCAACGATCTCTGCAACAACACCAGCACCAACTGTACGTCCACCTTCACGGATTGCGAAGCGTAAACCTTCGTCCATCGCGATTGGGCAGATTAGTGTTACTGTCATAGCAACGTTGTCACCAGGCATTACCATCTCTACGCCTTCTGGCAATTCGATAGTACCGGTTACGTCAGTTGTACGGAAGTAGAACTGTGGACGGTAGCCTTTGAAGAATGGAGTATGACGTCCACCTTCTTCTTTAGACAGAACGTAGATTTCTGACTTGAAAGTTGTGTGTGGAGTGATTGAACCAGGAGCAGCAAGAACCTGACCACGCTCAACATCTTCACGCTTAGTACCACGTAGAAGAACACCACAGTTCTCGCCAGCACGACCTTCGTCAAGAAGCTTACGGAACATTTCAACACCAGTACAAGTAGTCTTAGTTGTATCTTTGATACCAACGATTTCTACTTCTTCACCAACTTTGATGATACCGCGCTCTACACGACCTGTTACTACTGTACCACGGCCTGAGATTGAGAATACATCTTCAATTGGAAGAATGAATGCACCATCGATTGCACGCTCTGGCTCTGGGATGTAAGTATCTAGAGCTTCTGCTAGTTCAATGATTTTTGCTTCCCACTCTGGCTCGCCTTCAAGGGCTTTAAGCGCAGAACCTTGGATAACTGGTAGGTCATCACCTGGGAATTCATATTCGCTAAGAAGTTCACGAACTTCCATTTCTACAAGCTCAAGAAGCTCTTCATCGTCAACCATGTCACACTTGTTCATGAATACGATGATGAATGGTACGCCAACCTGACGTGAAAGCAGGATGTGCTCACGTGTTTGTGGCATTGGACCATCTGTAGAAGCAACTACTAGAATCGCGCCGTCCATTTGAGCAGCACCAGTAATCATGTTTTTAACATAATCGGCGTGACCAGGACAATCTACGTGTGCGTAGTGACGTGATGGAGTGTCATATTCGATGTGAGAAGTATTAATTGTAATACCACGCTCGCGCTCTTCTGGAGCGTTATCGATTTGTGCGAAATCTTTAACTTCACCACCGTATGTTTTAGTCAAAACAGCAGAGATAGCAGCTGTTAGTGTTGTTTTACCATGGTCGACGTGTCCAATGGTACCAACGTTAACATGCGGTTTACTACGTTCAAATTTTTCTTTAGCCATGGTATTGCCCCAATCCAAAGTACTGGTGATGAAACTGCATATAGCAAAAAATCCGATGCATAAATGTCATCGAATCAGTTAGTAAGATAGTTGAGGTGCATATGAAGCAGGAGGCGTGCTGACAGGTAGTCTTAAACTGGAAAAAGCACTCGTTATCGAGTGCTTTCTACTGATTAAGTATTATCAGCAAGAATTTGGAGCGGATGGCGGGAATCGAACCCGCGTTATCAGCTTGGAAGGCTGGAGTAATACCATTATACGACATCCGCGCAACCTACTTCAGGTTACCTAACTACCTAGAAAATGGTGGAGGGAGAAGGATTCGAACCTTCGAAGGCTGAGCCGTCAGATTTACAATCTGATCCCTTTGGCCACTCGGGAACCCCTCCAGGGAAATGGTGCCGGCACCAAGAGTCGAACTCGGGACCTACTGATTACAAGTCAGTTGCTCTACCAACTGAGCTATGCCGGCGTGTCATTTCGGTAGCGGATATTATGGAAATGTGAGCACAAGTGCAATAGTAAAATGGATTTTTTTATAAAAAAAAGCTCAAACGACGCTTTTTTATGCTTACTTTAGCCATAACGGATACTTTTGCAGCGATTAATCTTATTTACCTAACCGTTGGCTGTTCGCCTAATCCCATAGCGGTTGTCGATAATAAATTCATAGTGTAATGTGCCCTCCTTAATGGAGAACTTCGCAATGACGCCAACCAATCAAATTCATAATGCACTCTACTTACCTTTTCAGCGCGAACAGTGGGCTGAATTACGCGAATCAGTGCCTTTGACGCTCAGTGAAAATGATCTGGCAGACCTGCGCGGTATTAATGAAAAAATATCGTTATCTGAAGTTACCGATATTTATCTTCCGTTAAGCCGACTTCTAAACTTAAATGTCGGTGCAAAGCAGCAAAGGGGATTGGCACTCAATGAATTCCTTGGCCGCGTTCCCCCAAAAAGGCCCTATATAATCAGTATTGCAGGTAGTGTGGCGGTAGGTAAAAGTACTACTGCGCGTATCTTGCAAGCATTATTGAGCCATTGGCCAGAACATCCTAAAGTTGATCTGATTACAACAGATGGATTCTTGCACCCACTCGCAGAGCTTAAACGTCGAGGCTTGATGCAGCGCAAGGGATTCCCTGAAAGCTATGATATGAAGGGCTTAGTTGACTTTATCTCTGCGATAAAAGCGGGTGAAGCTGCGGTGAGCGCGCCAATATACTCACACATTACTTATGACCGAGTGCCCGACCAATTTCAGTGGATCCGTCAACCTGATATCCTCATCATCGAGGGCTTAAATGTGCTGCAAACAGGACAAGACTCAGCCGTTGACACTAAGCGCCCTTTTGTATCTGATTTTGTGGATTTTAGTATCTATGTCGACGCAGAAGAAGAGCTGTTGAAAAAGTGGTACATCGAGCGCTTTTTACAATTTAGAACCGGCGCGTTTAGCGAAGAAAGTTCCTACTTCCATCATTACTCACAGCTAACAGATCATGAAGCTACAGGCATTGCATCTAAAATCTGGGATAGCATTAATGGCCCAAACTTAACCTTAAATATTCAGCCAACCCGAGAACGTGCGCACCTTATCTTGCAAAAAGGACAAGATCACCTAATGGATCAAGTCCTTCTAAGAAAGTGATATCGATTAATCGGCCTTACGTAGGCTGATTTCACCACCAATAAAGCTCTTTACGCCATCATCAGTTTCTAACAGCACCGCTCCTTGTTTATCTATCCCTCTGCAAATGCCGTGGACCTCATCTGTTCCAATAAGCAATTTTATTTGCTGATCAATAAAGAGATCTGCCTCTTCCCATCTCGACTGGAAAGGCGTGAGTCCACTTTCTTGAAACAGTGAAAGATCTTGCTGGAGCTGTTTTTGTAATAAAGTCAGCAATTCAGTTTTGTTCGGCATACTCTTAAGGGAAGTCAAATCACTCCATGCTTGGTCGATTGACTTGCCATGCTGTTCACTCATCGCCATGTTAAGCCCTACACCAATAACAAGATTACATTCATTATCTGTTTGGCCACTCATCTCAATAAGTACACCCGCCAATTTCTTACCCGCTAGGTAGATATCGTTTGGCCATTTAACCCCGATCTCGTCGACATTAAGTTGCTTAAGCACTTTTACAATCGAACAGGCAACCACTAAACTCAAGCCCATGGCTTGCGCCATTCCTTGTGGAAATTGCCAATACATCGAAAAATACAGATGACAGCCATAGGGAGACACCCAAGTTCGCCCACGTCTACCTCGTCCAGCAGATTGATACTCAGCCACACAAATGTCACCAGAGTCTAGCTCCTCAGCATGCTTTAGAATGAAGCCATTCGTGCTTTCAATCTCATCAAAATAGAAGCATCGCTGACCAATAGCCCCCTTTAACACAGTTTCATCGACTAAAGAGATGGGATGACTTAACTTGTAACCTTTGCCTTTTACACAGAAAATATCCACGCCGTAGTCTTCCAATGCTGATATATGATTAGCAACTGCAGTACGTGAAACAGCTAACTTTTCAGCAAGCACTTCACCGGAGACAAAACCACCAGTGGCTAACTCTGCTAATATGTTTCTTTTGCGATTCCATTGCTCTGCCATGCTATAAACTCCTTTCTCCAGTAGTGGCTATCATTCTCGGTTCATGCTCCAAAGTAATCCCAAACTCCTTAAAGATACAATCGACAATATGCCTTGCTAAACCCAATACATCATCGCTGCTAGCATTATCTTTATTGATAAGCACAAGTGCTTGCTTATCATGTACTGCCGCGCCGCCAACCTGAAAACCTTTTAAACCCGCCGCTTCAATCAACCAACCCGCTGCAACTTTGGTGTGTCTACGCCCATGAGGATAACCTACAATATTCGGATAGCGGGCAACAAGAGTCTGAAACTGCTCATTTTCGATAATGGGATTTTTAAAAAAACTACCTGCATTACCAACGACAGCTGGATCAGGCAGCTTTTCCATACGCGTGGCACAGATACAATCAAACACTGCTTTTGGAGTAACATTAGGCCCCTTCAGCGCTTTGAGAGGTCCGTAATCAAGTCGTGGTAACCACACTTTAGGTACTTTAAAACCAACTCTTGTTATTAGGGCTTTGCCCGATAACTGCCGCTTAAAAGCCGAGTCTCTGTAGCCAAACTCACACTGTTCAACACTTAAGCGTATGCGTTCGCCACTCGCTAAATCTAGGTACTCCACCCACTCACAAATATCTTTAAACTCAATACCGTAAGCACCTATATTTTGAATCGGCGCAGCGCCCACTTTCCCAGGAATAAGGGCTAGATTTTCAAAGCCAGCAATACCTTTATCTAGGCAGTAGCAGACCAGCTCATGCCAATCTTCGCCCGCTTCAACAGCCAAACAGTAATCACTTTCTGTTGTCCTTAGCTCAATACCTTTGGTTTCAACGACAACGACAGTGCCTGCAAAGTCGTCACATAAAACAATATTACTGCCGCCACCCAAGATCAGCATTGGCTGATTAGAAAGATAGAGCTGTTGGCAAAATGTGCTAAGCTCTGGTGTTGTTTTGGCAATAAACAGAGCTCGACAACTGTGTTCAAGCCCAAAAGTATTATGTGCTTTAAGTGAGATAGAATCGGTCACGGAGCAGTCTTATTAATCATATAGGAATACTGCATTGTAACGTAAAGCCGTAACGCTCAGTAGCACTATCTAGAAAGTTAGAGTCGCAATTGCTTTAGTCATTGCGACTATTTCGGTTTATCGTTTGTTGCCAAAATTGTGTTGATAATAGCCTTGTTTTGTTGGCTAATCGATTCATCTGATCACACTTGATTTGAGCTTCTTCCGTGCGCGCCAAGTTAACATTTGATAGGTCATTAATAGCGACTATTGCCTGGCTTATCTCAGTAGCAACGGCTGTTTGTTGGTTCATTGCGACTGCATTTAATTCCGACATCTCATGAATCCTTCCTATCGAGTCGCGTAATTGATCAAATGCACTGTCGGCATTTTTTGCCAACTCAGCAGATTGATCTGCCTTCTTATGACTGACTTCCATAGCGTCTGCCGCAGTTTGAGTACTGCTCTGAAACTTAGTCACAATATTACTAATTTGCGCAGTAGACTCACTAGTACGAATTGAAAGCTGTCTCACTTCATCGGCTACGACTGCAAAACCACGACCAGTTTCCCCTGCCCTAGCAGCCTCTATCGCAGCATTTAGCGCAAGCAGGTTAGTCTGTTCAGCAATTCCCTTTATCTCACTAAGTACATTTGCAATCGCATGACTGTCCTGCTCAATTGAATCGACAACTTCAGAAAATTGTACGACCTCTTCTCTTAATTCGCCTATGGAAGTAACAACCTTAAGCAAATGTTCATGCCCTAAGTCTGCAGCTTTGAGGCTTGAATTTATTTCTTGGGCTGCCTGTTGAGTGTTGTCATTAACCTCTACAAAGCTTGCACTCATCTCTTCCACTGCCGCTGCAACCTGATTGGTCTGCAAGTTCTGGCTGTCTGCTCGGCCATGTGTGTCGACAATCGTTTGCATCAATGAGCCGGTCTCTTCACTGATAGAGGAAGCCGAGTCCGCCATTCTACCGACGACGCCCCCAGTTTCGGTGATTAAATAATTGAGTGCTGAATCCAGTTGACCAATTTCATCTTGGCGGCCACAGAATATACTACGTGCAATAGGATCATCATTTATAGCTGCAGCTTTAACAGCCAGCTCTCGTAATGGCTTAGTGATAATGTAACAGCCCAAGCCAGCGATAAATGCTCCAACAGCAGCAACTAAAGCAGCGGGTAATACAGTCGTCAGTAGTGCACAACTAAACGCAACAATGCTGCCCCACAAACTCAACTTGCCAGCGAAACTTACCAGTGGCTTCTCAAGTTCAGCTACATGATCGCTTTGGCTTAATTTCGAATATAGTTTTTCTGCAGCCTGCACCTGTTCAGTTGTCGGTTTACGCCTGATGGATTGGAACTCATGCAACTGACCTTTCTCATATACTGGTGAGACATAGGCACTAGTCCAGTAGTACTTACCAGTCACGGTTTGATTTTTAACTAGCCCCGTCCATGTTTTCCCCGCTTGTATACGACTCCACAGAGATTTAAACACAGCCTTTGGCATATCCGGGTGACGTACAATATTGTGTGACTGTCCCCGCAGCTCGCTCGCTGAACATTCTGACATATTGGCAAATACGTCATTGGCATACTTAATGTTACCTTTTAGATCTGTAGTAGACAGCAAAATACAGTCTTGCGTCATTGGCTGTTCAACATTTAATGTGGTCTGCGGATTCATGAGGGCGCCCTACTTTTTTATTAGAGCTGTATATTGACAGAACTAACAATGAGTTAGCTTGATTTAAATCAATCACACATAGGTCATTTTATCGCCAAATAACCAAAGTAGAGATAGTTAGCATTAGTCTGCTCAGAGATTTAGTCCTTCAGTCAGAGATTCGCACTTCGAAGATATGCTGCTTATTTGCTATAGAATGAATGACACTAACGCCATTTGTATAACTAGTGCGGGATCTAGTAACTCTATATAGGTTCTAGGTGTTCCTGAGTTCCTGAGTTCATGAGTTCATGAGTTCATGAGTTCATGAGTTCATGAATGATGAAATGGATACGCAAAGCAATGGATAAAACTCGAACTAAGGTACCTTAAGCACAGGTGACAAGCCGCTGTCTATTCATAGTGAGCCTAACCAACTTAACTTCCGCGCTGTCGTTGCGATTAACCGCTTTAAATCTTGAGCGTACAAACGAAAAAAGCCTCTGCATTTCTGCAGAGGCTTTCGTCTTTGTGTTGGCGGAACGGACGAGACTCGAACTCGCGATCCCGGTGTGACAGGCCGCAGTCTATTCATAGGGAGCCTAACCAACTGAACTTCCGCGCTGCAGTTGCGATTAACCGCTTTAACTCTTGAGCATGTAAACGAAAAAAGCCTCTGCATTTCTGCAGAGGCTTTCGTCTTTGTGTTGGCGGAACGGACGAGACTCGAACTCGCGACCCCCGGCGTGACAGGCCGCTGTCTATTCATAGTGAGCCTAACCAACTGAACTTCCGTGCTGCAGTTGCGATTAACCGCTTTAAATCTTCAGCATGTAAACGAAAAAAGCCTCTGCATTTCTGCAGAGGCTTTCGTCTTTGTGTTGGCGGAACGGACGAGACTCGAACTCGCGATCCCGGTGTGACAGGCCGCAGTCTATTCATAGGGAGCCTAACCAACTGAACTTCCGCGCTGCAGTTGCGATTAACCGCTTTAACTCTTGAGCATGTAAACGAAAAAAGCCTCTGCATTTCTGCAGAGGCTTTCGTCTTTGTGTTGGCGGAACGGACGAGACTCGAACTCGCGACGCCCGGCGTGACAGGCCGCTGTCTATTCATAGGGAGCCTAACCAACTGAACTTCAGCGCTGCAGTTGCGATTAACCGCTTTAACTCTTCTGCATGTAAACGAAAAAAGCCTCTGCATTTCTGCAGAGGCTTTCGTCTTTATGTTGGCGGAACGGACAAGACTCGAACTCGCGCCCCCCGGCGTGACAGGCCGCTGTCTATTCATAGTGAGCCTAACCAACTGAACTTCCGCGCTGCGGTTGCGATTAACCGCTTTAACTCTTCAGCATGTAAACGAAAAAAGCCTCTGCATTTCTGCAGAGGCTTTCGTCTTTGTGTTGGCGGAACGGACGAGACTCGAACTCGCGACCCCCGGCGTGACAGGCCGGTATTCTAACCAACTGAACTACCGCTCCTTTAGCAAATTGCCGAAGCATTTCACTAAATTCTTTTAAGTCACTAGCTTGTCAAGGCTAGGAGACTCGCTCGACTCTTATGAGTTAAGCTAATTAGGCGCCTGGAAATGACCTACTCTCACATGGGGAAACCCCACACTACCATCGGCGATACTGTGTTTCACTTCTGAGTTCGGAATGGGATCAGGTGGGACCACAGCTCTATGGTTTCCAGACAAATTTGGCAAATTTAGAAAGCTGTTACTCGCTGTCGCAAGTAAGTATTAAATTATTGAGTTCGACACCACATTAAGCGTCACTCTTTGCAGAGTAGTTCTAACTTCGATGAGGTAAAAACATCAGTCTCATACACCCTCCATGGATGGAGGAAGTGCCTTAAAATGCATGGAGCATTTTTGGCCAAAACCCATCAGGGTTGTATGGTTAAGCCTCACGAGTCATTAGTATCAGTTAGCTCAACGCCTCACAACGCTTACACACCTGACCTATCAACGTCCTAGTCTCGAACGGCTCTTTAGAGGAATTAAATTCCTAGGGATGACTCATCTTAGGACTCGCTTCCCGCTTAGATGCTTTCAGCGGTTATCGATTCCGAACGTAGCTACCGGGCAATGCTATTGGCATAACAACCCGAACACCAGCGGTTCGTCCACTCCGGTCCTCTCGTACTAGGAGCAGCTTCCTTCAATCATCCAACGCCCACGGCAGATAGGGACCGAACTGTCTCACGACGTTCTGAACCCAGCTCGCGTACCACTTTAAATGGCGAACAGCCATACCCTTGGGACCGACTTCAGCCCCAGGATGTGATGAGCCGACATCGAGGTGCCAAACACCGCCGTCGATATGAACTCTTGGGCGGTATCAGCCTGTTATCCCCGGCGTACCTTTTATCCGTTGAGCGATGGCCCTTCCATACAGAACCACCGGATCACTATGACCTACTTTCGTACCTGCTCGACGTGTATGTCTCGCAGTTAAGCTGGCTTATGCCATTGCACTAACCGTACGATGTCCGACCGTACTTAGCCAACCTTCGTGCTCCTCCGTTACTCTTTGGGAGGAGACCGCCCCAGTCAAACTACCCACCAGGCACTGTCCCGAACCCCGATTCAGGGGCCGCGGTTAGAACATCAAAACTACAAGGGTGGTATTTCAAGGTTGACTCCACTCCATCTAGCGACG